>NZ_JBYITE010000050.1:0-54026 GCF_057709105.1 Streptomyces sp. bgisy100 | reverse complement strand
GGTGACGGTTCCGGTGGGTGTGCCCGATCCCGGGGCGTTGGTGGTGACGGTGGCGCAGACGGTGACCGACTCACCGCACACCGACGGGTTCGGCGTCACGCTGACCGCGGTGGTGGTGGAGGCCTCGTTGACGGTGACTGCAACCGTGCCGATGGAGCCGGTGAAGCAGGTGTCCTCGCCGTTGTAGGTGGCGGTGACGGTTCCGCTGGACAGCGTGGTGGTGGTGAGGCAGGCCTGTCCGGTGGCGTCGAGGGTGACGGTCTGGTTGAGTCCGCCGGGTCCGGTGAAGGTGACGGTACCGCTGGGTGTGCCGGAGCCGGGCGGGTTGGCGGTGACCGTGGCGCAGATGGTGACGGCCTGTCCGCAGACCGACGGGTCGGGGGTCGCCGTGACCGTGGTGGTCGTGGATGCTTCGTTGACGGTCACTTCGGCGGTGCCGACGGAGCCGCTGAAGCAGGTGTCACCGTTGTAGGTGGCGGTGACGGTCCCGGTGCCCAGCGTGGTGGTGGTGAGGCAGGCCTGGCCGGTGGCGTCGAGGGCGACGGTCTGGTTGAGTCCGCCGGGTCCGGTGAAGGTGACGGTTCCGGTGGGGATTCCGGTGCCGGGCGGATTGACGGTGACGGTGGCACAGACAGTGATGGCCTGTCCGCAGACCGACGGGTTCGGTGTCGCCGTGACCGAGGTGGTGGTGGACGCCGGGTTGACGGTCACCGTCGTAGTGGCCACCGAACCGGAGACGCAGGTGTCACCGTTGTAGGTGGCGGTGACGGTTCCGCTGGACAGCGTGGTGCTGGTGAGGCAGGCCTGTCCGGTGGCGTCGAGGGTGGCGGTCTGGTTGAGTCCGCCGGGTCCGGTGAAGGTGACGGTTCCGGTGGGGATTCCGGAGCCGGGCGGGTCGACGACCACTGTGGCGCACACCGTCACCGACTGTCCGCACACGGACGGGTTCGGCGTGGCCGTGACCGTGGTCGTCGAATCGGCCTGGTTCACCGTCACCGTGGTCGTGGCGACGGAGCCGGTGAAGCAGGTGTCACCGTTGTAGGTGGCGGTGACGGTTCCGCTGGACAGCGTGGTGCTCGTGAGGCAGGCCTGTCCGGTGGCGTCGAGGGCGACGGTCTGGTTGAGTCCGCCGGGTCCGGTGAAGGTGACGGTTCCGGTGGGGATTCCGGTGCCGGGCGGGTTGGCGGTGACCGTGGCGCAGACGGTGACGGACTGTCCGCAGACCGACGGGTTCGGTGTCGCGGAGACGGCGGTGGTGGTGGCGGCTGCGTTGACCGTGGCGTCGGCCGACCCGCTCGACGTCGCGAAGCAGGTGTCGCCGCCGTAGGTGGCCGTCACGCTGCCGGTGCTGAGCCCGGTGGTGGTGAAACAGGCCTGGCCGGTGGCATCCACGGCCACCGTCTGGTTGAGTCCGCCGGGTCCGGTGAACACGACCGAACCCGTCGGGGTTCCGGTCGCCGGAGCCTGCGCGGTGACGGTCGCGCACACCGTGACGGACTGCCCGCACACCGACGGGTCGGGCGAGACCGTCACCGCGGTGTCCGACTGTGCCTGGATGACGTTCTGCGTCACGAACCCGGAGGTGTCGCCGGCGAAGTTGGCGTCACCGGAGTAGGCGGCGGCGACGAGGTGCGGGCCGACGCTGAGGTTGCTCACCGTGGCCTGCGCCTGCCCCGAGGCGTCGACGGGGGCGATCAGCGGGGGTCCGTCGGCGCTGATGATGAACGTCACCGTGCCGGTCGGGGTACCGGTACCCGGAGGAACGGGAGTGACCTGCGCGGTCAGGGTGATGGTCTCCCCACAGACCGCCGGGTTGGGACTCGTGGTGAGGGCGACAGTGGTCAGGGCCGGGGTGACCACCTGCGTGTCCGCGCCGGTGGACGGATCGAGGTTCGCGTCACCGCTGTAGGTGGCGGTCACGGCGTGCGAGCCGACCGCCAGGGTGGAGATGGTGAGGAACGCCTGTCCGCTGCCGTTCACCGGCACGGTCACCGGTGCGCCACCGTCCACGACGAAGCTGACGGTGCCGGTCGGTGTGAAGATCGCCAGGGGATCGGCAACGGTCGCGGTGAAGGTGACCGTCTGACCGAAGACCGATGGGTCCGGTGCCGACGTCACGGTGGTGGTCGATAGTGCCATGGTGCGAGCCCCTTTCACGGGTCCATGGACGGAAAGCGGGCAGCCCGAAGCCCGTGCAGCGGTCGCAGCACGGACAAGGGCGGCGCAGGTCGGCACGGGGCACCGACGAGTCCGCCACCCCCCGACGCAGGAAGTGGGCGGCCCACCTGTCGATGTCAGCAGTAGGCAGCGCCGCAGCACCTTTGGGCCAGATGGAGGGATGCAATGTCCCCCGGTCGGCGCAGCGCTCAGCCGCGCACAAGGCGCATTCCTGCTCGGCCGCACTACGCCTCAGTGCACCGGCAGCCGTCCGTTCTCATCCTGGTCCGGCGACCGGTCCGGACCGGCCAGGTGGTAGGGGAGCGGACGGTCCCCACGGCACGTCCGCCCCGGCCCGCTACAGCGGGTGAGGCCGCGCTCGTTCATCAATTCGGGGATGCGCCGTATGCGCCTCCGCGATGTGCGGCGACTGCGCCCCGGGGGACGGGGGAGGGCAGGCCCGGCCCCCGGGCGGCGGCTCGTCTCCCGCAGCGGCCGACGCCGCAGGTGATCCGAGGGGGAACGGCGTGACGGGCCGGGGGAATCCCGGCCACCGGGGCGGGACCGACGGCGACGCCGGAGAGGCGCGCCGGGGCGGCATGTCCCGCTGCTGCCCGGCACGTTCCGTCACAGTGCCCCAAGGTGACCCGCCCACCTGGTCGGGCACTGCGTTCCGGCTGGTGCCGTGCGCCCTGCTCGCCGCAATGCGCCCCGGCTCTGCCTCTTCGCCACGCGCGGTGCCACGATGCGCCGTTCGGAGCGGAGCCGTACCGGCAGGCGTACCGGAGAGCGCATCGTGTCCGTCCACGGCGGAGGTGCGTCCGCCCGCGTGCGGAGTCCGGTCCGCCGTACGCACCGTGGCGATCGGCCCGTCACAGGAGCAGAACGAGCCGCGCGCCGCGATGTCACGCCACCGGCGGGAACATGACCCCGACGGGGCAGCCGGGCGGCGCCCCCGCGACCGGCGCCGACGAGGGCGCCGGGTGTACCGAATCGAGGCACGGCCCCAGGGCCTGTCGTTCGGGTCAGGCAGGCACCGCGAGCCCGGCCCATCCGAACGACCGGCTCTGAGGCCCCGCGCGCCCGCTCAGGCGGCCCGCGGGGCGTCCGCGGCCCCGCCCTGCGGGTCCTTGGCGTCGAGCAGTTCCGTGAAAAGCCGTTCCCACCGGGGGCGGATGCTGCTCCGGTCGTAGCGGTGCGCCGATTCGGCCGCCCGGTTGCCCAGGTCCTTGCGCAGCGGTTCGTCCTCGATGAGCCGCCGCAGCGCTCCGGTCAGCGCGGAGACGTCCCCGTTGGGCACGAGCAGCCCGTCCTCGCCGTCGGTGACGATCTCGCGGGGCCCCTGCGGGCAGTCGAAACTGACCACGGGAACGCCGTGGCTCATGGCCTCGGCGAGCACCATGCCGAAGCCTTCGTGGCGGGAGCTGAGCGCGAAGACCGAAGCCTTGGACAGCTCCTCGTCCAGCCGGGTGGTCCGGCCCATGAGGAGCACGTGGTTGTAGAGGTGCCTGCGGTGGATCAGCCGGCGCAGCTTCTTGCGTTCGGCGCCGGAGCCGTAGATGCGCAGCTTCCAGTCGGGGTGGTCGTGGACGATCCGGTCGAACGCCTTGATCAGCAGGTCGAACCCCTTGGCCTTCACCAGCCGCCCGGCGGCGACGACCAGCTTGCCGTCCAGTGAGGAGGGCGTCCGGTCGCCGTCGTTCAGGGCGTTGGGGATGCGTTCGACGCGGACACCCGAGCCCGCCAGGACGCGGCGGTACGCCTCTTCGTCGGTGCCGGTGAGCACGGCGACGGCGTCGAGCCGCCGGTACCAGTGGTCGATCTCCCGGGTCAGCTCCGGCTTGTGCCGCGCGTAGTGCAGATGTTCCTGGGCGACCCGGACGACTCCTGTCGGGGCCAGCCGGGCGGCCAGCAGATTGAGCGCGGGGCGGGTGGTGACCAGCACCCCGCCGTCGAGGGAGCGCAGATAGCGGGTGAGCCGACGGTCGGTCAGCCGGTTGAACCGGTCGTGGCGGACCTCCGAGGGCGGCACCAGCCGGCTGGGGGAGCGCTGCATCCGCCGTTCCAGAGCGCGCCGCCACGCCGGCGCGTCGGCACTGCCGTCGACCAGCGGACGCAGCCGGATGCGCGGATCGACGGGGAAAGCCGGGGCGCGCCGTTCCCGGTGGACGCTGACGACCTCCACGTCGTGGCCCGCGGCGGCGAGGCTGTTCGCCTGGTTGATCACCGTGCGCACGGTGCCGCCGACCGTGAACGCGTTGAGCAGCAGGAAGCGGATCTTCACACGGTCTCCCGGCGGCAGGTGACGGAGAGGTTGTCCTTGACCGTGAAGTACGGCTTGACCCGGACGGATCCGGCTGTCTGCGCCGGGTAGGTGAAGATCTTCTTCTTGCCGCGGATGTCGTCCAGATGGCGCCCGAGCCGCAGTTCGTCGGCGCCGGGAGCGGCCAAGAGATAGAGGTCCCAGGTCAGTTTCCGCCCGTCGCACCCCGCGGCCAGGGCATCGACGGGCAGCCCGGCGTCGAAGCGGCCGTTCCGCAGGTGCGTCCCGGCCCGTACCTCGGTGCCGTGCGCTCCTCGCGAACGGGCGACGAGTACGGCCTCGGTGCCGTCCGGGACTGCACGGTCGTGCGGGGCCTCGCTGTCGTACGGGACCCGGCTGTCGTCCGGGACCTTGCTGTCGTCCCGGACCGGTGGGCGCGCCCCGCCCGGCGGGTCGGCGACGAAGCCGACCACGCGGATCCGGCCGTCGCGCGGCCACACCTCCTCGATCTCGGCGTGGGCCGGTTCCTCCTCGATGGCGCGGCCCGGCGCTGCGGGGGGCGGCTGGCTGTCCACGTACGCGTTCTCCTTCGGGCACTCGGCACCACGGCTCGGCACACGGCTCGACGGTGCGGAAGTGCAGGTCGGCTGCGGACCCTACAGCGCGTAGGGAAACTTCCGCGGGCGGGACGTGAGGGAACCTGCCCGCAGCGTGCGTATAACCCGAATGGAGCACCTCAATGCCCCGATGGGGCACCGGGATCCCGGTGCCGCGTTGGACCGGATGAGTCGTTGTTCATCCTGGGATTCCTGTGATTTGAGGTGTCTATGGTGCTTATGGTGCCAGGGGTGGATCAGAGGGGCATCGCCCCCGACGGTCCACACGAAACCCGACGCGCCGACAGAGGAGGCTGTGTGACGCGAGGCGTGCCGGCGGTGCAGGGGACTGCCCGTGACCCGTTCTTCGACAATGCGAAGCTGCTGGCCATCGTGCTGGTGGTGGTGGGCCACGCATGGCAGCCCCTGAAGGACAGCCATGCCATGTGGGCCGCCTACCTGTTCGTCTACATGTTCCACATGCCGGTGTTCATTCTGATCTCCGGCTACTTCTCGCGGAGCTTCGCCTTCCGCCCGAACCAGGTGAAGCGGCTGATCACCGGTGTCGCCGTGCCCTACGCGGTCTTCGAGACGGCCTACACGCTCTACGGCAACGCGGTGGACGGCCGGAGCAACGACCTCAGTCTGCTCTCGCCCTGGTATCTCACCTGGTTCCTGGCCGCGCTCTTCGTCTGGCGGCTCACCGCGCCCCTGTGGCGGGTGCTGCGCGCCGATGTCGCGGTGGGGCTCGCCGTCGTCATCGCCCTGGTCGGCGCCGCGGGCGAGCCGGGTCCGGTGCTCAACCTCGACCGGGTGCTGCAGTTCCTCCCCTTCTTCGTGATCGGCCTGGTCATGCGTCCCGAGCACTGGGATCTGCTGCGGTCCAGGCCGGTGCGGATCGCCGCCGTTCCCGCCATGGCCGGGGCCGCGGCCATGGCGTACTGGGTGAAGGGGCGGATGACCGCCGAGTGGGTGTTCCACAGCCGCGGCTGGAGCGAGCTGCACGTGGCCTGGCCGGTCGGGGCGGCGATGACGCTGGCGATGACGGCGTGTTCGCTCGTGCTCGTGGCCGCCTTCCTGGCGTGGGTGCCCCGGCGCGACACCTGGTTCACCCCACTGGGCGCGGGCACGCTCTGCGCCTATCTGCTGCACGGCTTCTTCATCCGTACGGCGGCATGGGAGAACTGGTTCGACGCGGCCTTCTGGCACACCCCGCTCGGCCAGGTCGTGGTGACCGCCCTGGGGGTCGGCCTGGCCCTGGCGCTCACCTCCGCGCCGGTGCGGCGGCTGCTGCGTCCGGTCATGGAGCCGCGGCTGGAGTGGGCGTTCCGCAACCGCGAACCGGCGGTGGCCGGGGTGCTGCCCTCCGGGCGGCCTCCGGTTCCTGAGGAACGGCGGCACGCGGAGTCCGTGGCGAGCTGAGGGCCCTGGCGCCGTCGGGTGCGCCGGTCCGTCCTCCGGGCGGTACGAGCGAGGGTGCCCGATCTCCGTCGGGCCCGCCGGCCGACGGTGCGGCGCGGGCCGGCCCCCGAGCGGTTGAAGGGTGTCTCCGGGTGACGGATCATTCCTGGCATCGGGCTCGCAGGTGCTGCCCGGGGCGGTGTCGGGAATGCCGGCGGAGTGCCGGACCGTGACCGCTCCCGGGCGAGGAAGGACGGCTGTGAGGATTCTCCTGGTCGGTGCGGGCGGGGTCGGCACTGCCGCGGTGCGGATCGCCGCCCGCCGTGACTTCTTCGACCACATGGTGGTGGCCGACCACGACCCGGAGCGGGCCCGGGCGGCCGTGGGCTCCGTCGGTGACTCCCGCTTCGTCGCGGCCCGGGTGGACGCCTCCGACGAGGCGGCCGTCCGCGAGCTCCTCGCCTCGCACCGCTGCGACGTCCTGCTCAACGCCACCGACCCCCGCTTCGTCATGCCGCTGTTCCGCGCCGCGCTCGACGCCGGAAGCCACTATCTGGACATGGCGATGTCGCTGTCCCGGCCGCACCCGGAGCGGCCGTACGAGGAGTGCGGCGTCAAGCTGGGCGACGAGCAGTTCGCCCTCGACGAGCAGTGGCGGGACCGCGGCCGGCTCGCCCTCGTGGGCATGGGCGTCGAACCGGGCCTCTCGGACGTCTTCGCCCGGTACGCGGCGGACGAACTCTTCGACGAGATCGAGGAGATCGGCGTCCGTGACGGAGCGGATCTCGTCGTGGACGGGTACGCCTTCGCCCCCTCCTTCTCCATCTGGACCATGATCGAGGAGTGCCTCAACCCGCCCGTCGTCTACGAGGCGGACCGCCCGGCCGGCCGGAAGTGGTACACCACCGAGCCGTTCAGCGAACCCGAGGTCTTCGACTTCCCCGAAGGCATCGGGCCCCTCGAATGCGTCAACGTGGAGCACGAGGAGGTGCTGCTCATCCCGCGCCATGTCGAGGCCCGCCGCGTCACGTTCAAGTACGGGCTGGGCGGCGAGGTGATCGGGACGCTCAGAACCCTGCACCGACTGGGCCTGGACCGGACCGACCCGGTGGCCGTCGGCCCGGTGGACGTCGCCCCGCGGGACGTGGTGGCCGCCTGCCTCCCCGACCCGGCGACCCTCGGCGAGCGGATGCGGGGCCGGACGTGCGCGGGCACCTGGGTCAAGGGCAGCAGGGCCGGTGTCCCGCGGGAGCTGTACCTGTACCACGTCGTCGACAACCAGTGGTCCATGAGCGAGTACGGCTCCCAGGCGGTCGTCTGGCAGACCGCGATCAACCCGGTGATCGCCATGGAGCTGATGGCCGAGAAGGTCTGGGGCGGAGCGGGGGTACTGGGCCCCGAGGCGCTGCCGCCGGGCCCGTTCCTCGACCGTCTGGCGTCCTATGGTGCGCCGTGGGGGATGCGGGAGCAGTGACACACCGCCGGAGGGCGGGCGGCGCGGTCCCGGCGGGACGGCGGAGTGCTGCGAGATGTGACGGGTCGTCATGACCCTGCCCTCCCCGAGACCGACACCGGACGGCAAGCAGCTGAGAGTGGCCACTGAGGCCCCGTCATGCCGACGGATTTCACCAAGAAATGATCACGGCCTCGGACAGTTCCCGATTGACGGAATCTGTCGCCTCGGATGCTTGACCTTGACGCGAGTGTCAGGGTTCTAGTGTCCGAACCATGTTGAAGGAGATCGAGATGCGGATCGGAGAGCTGGCGAACCTGACCGGCGTCAGCGCCCGGTCCCTGCGCTACTACGAGCAGCAGGGCCTCTTGGCGCCCCTCCGCGCCGAGAACGGCTACCGCGTGTACGGCGAGCTGGACGCCGTACGGGCCGCGAACATCAGGGACGCCCTCGACGCCGGCCTCACCCTGGGCGAAGTCCGCCCCGCGCTGGTGAACGGTTGTCTGGACATGCCGCTGCGCGAAAGCCCGTACTGCGCCGAGGAGTTGCGGCGGGCAACCGACCGGCTCACCGCGCTGGACGACCGGATCGCCGCGCTCCAGGAGCTGCGCGGCCGGCTTGCGAAGCACATCGACGAGACCGTCACCCGCCGCCCCGTGGAGGGCACGGGCTGACGGCCGCCACCGAGACGCGGGCCGGAACCTACAGTGCCGCGCCGATCAGCCGTGTCCTGTCACCCGCCCCGGGCCGGCTTCCCGATGCGCTCTCCCAGGCCCCGCCTCGCCCGACGGGACGGCATGAGGGTCCATCGAGTTCGCGTCACCACCCTGAGCACCCATGAATCCGACAGGCCCTGAGCAACCAGCGGAGTACGAAGTGACACTTCTTGACACGGAACCAGGAACGGGAGCACGTGACGCCGGCGTGCCCGCAGGCCGACGCCGATGGGCCCTCGTTCTCCTTGCCGGAGCGCTGGCGCTGGACGTCAGTGGCGTTGCAGTCATCAATGCCGCCTTGCCCTCCATCGGTGATGAGTACGACATTGAGAGGTCCACGCTACAGTGGGCGATGACCGCATATTCCATTGCCTTTGCCGGGTTCCTCCTGTTCGGGGGCAGGATCGCGGACGTCCTGGGCCGCAGGAAGATCTTCGCAGTGGGCGTCGCGCTCTTCACCGCGGCCTCGCTGGGCGCCGCGCTCGCTCCGACCGTTGGGGTGCTGATCGCGGCTCGTGTTCTGCAGGGGATCGGTGCAGCGCTGTCCGGCCCTGCGTCGCTTGCTCTGCTCAGCCAGATCTTCCCTGAAGGGGCGCAGCGGAACCGGGCGCTGGCGGTCTATGCGGCGACCGGCGGGTCCAGCTTCAGCGCCGGGCTGGTTGTTGGCGGGGCACTCACCGACTTCCTCGGCTGGCGCTCGGTGTTCGCCGTCAGTGTCCTCGCCGGAGGCCTGATCCTGGCAGGGGTCCGGGCGCTGCTTCCTGCGGGCCGGCGCCGGCCGCGCCCCCTGGATATCCCGGGCGCGATCCTCGTCACCCTGGGTATGGGCCTGGTCGTGTACGGCGTGAGCGAGGGCGGTGAAGTCGGTTGGGGGTCCGCACAGGTCCTGGTCTCACTCGTGTCGGCCGTGATCGGGCTGGCGGGCTTCGTCGTGTGGGAGAAGGGGCGTACGGAGCCGCTGCTTCCGATGAGTATCTTCCGCAGCCGCCCGGTGAGGGCCGCCTCCCTCACCGGTGCTGTCTTCTACACCGGTGCCGGTGGGTTGCTGTTCTTCTCGCCGCTGTACGCGCAAGGGGTACTCGGTTACTCGCCGTTCGAGTCTGCACTGGCCGTCCTGCCCGTGGGCGTGGTAGTGATCATCAGCTCGCAGATCGCCGGACGTCTGATGTCGCCGGCGGCTTACAAGCCCCTGATGGCCGGCGGCCTGCTTCTCATCGGAACCGGCGTCACTCTGTGGGTGGGCACACCTGTGGACGGCTCGTACTGGGTGCACATGCTCCCCGGCATCGTGGTCATGAGCACCGGCCAGGGATTGGCTTTCGGCGCGATGACGGCCGCCACGCTGGAGGGCCTGCCGCCGCACCAGCACGGAGTCGCTGGTGCGGTCAATGTGACCGCGCAGCAGATCGGCAACAGCGTCGGTTTAGCAATCCTGGTTGCTGTTTCGACCGGTGTCAGCGGCGGTGCCGCACATCCAGCCGATCAGCTGGCAGGTTTCCACGCGGCATATTGGGTGGCGGGCGCCATCGGGCTTCTTGGTGGGCTGACCGTTCTGCTCACCAGGTTCCCCAAGGTGGACACCGCGCCATCAGCTTCCGAGGAAGGGCCGTGACGGTGCAGGCCGGACGTACCTGAACGTGCCCGGCGGCTGTGCCCCCGCCCTCCGATGAGGGCAGGGGCGCGAGTCGTACTCCGCTTCGACTGCATCCTCTCGGCAGGGCTGCCCCAGTGTCGTGGGGCTCGGCTTCGGGAGGACAGGGCCGCCATGTGTGATCGCTCATCACGGACGTACCGGCACGACAGGTCCACCGCCGGGCGTGACCGGCGACACGGGAGGAACGTGCGGGGCGGTGGCGTGGGGGCGGGGCCCGCAGGGCAGGTGAACCGAGGGGGCGGATTCCGAACGCCGAGTGGGAGAACTGGATCAGTGGGTGACACGAGAGGTCGTGCCCGGCAGGTCGGCGAGCGTTCCGGAAGTCGTGGCTCCGGTGGGCCGTCGCCGGTTTCCTACTCGCTCAGCGAACTGTCCGCCGTGGCGGGGGAGTTCCGCGCAGCCGAGGGCGTCGAGGAGGAAGTGCAGCGTCTGCGGCGGGAAGTCGCCCAGCTCAAGCGGGCGTTGGAGACCAGACCGGTGATCGACCAGGCCCGCGGGGTGCTCATGGCCACCGGGCCGTGCACCGCGGCCGAGGCCTGGGACGTGCTGCGCGACGCCTCCCAGCACAGCAACCTCAAGATGCGCACCATCGCTCAGCATGTGATCGCAGGCTCCCAGGGGGCCGTGCTGGATGGGCCGGCGGGGACGGCCTTGCGCCGCGCTCTGTGGAGAATCCGCAACTCCGGTCGGCCGGCCGGTTCCTGAGTGTTCCGGTTGCCCCCGCCGTCGGCGTCGCGGACGGTGTCCTGGCCGCGTAGCGCGGTCCACGAACGTCGTTCCGCTCACGCCGTGCCCGGCCCTGACCTGGCTGTGCGCTGCGCTGCGGCCGCCCTGCCCTGTCCTGCGCCCTGTAATGCGACGGTTACCGAAGTGATGTAAGTTGACGAACTGTTGTACTCGCTCAATGACCATGTGCGGGGGAAGAAGGACCTGTGGTGCGGTCCGTCCAGGAGCGGTACGGATCGCCGGGAAGGCAACGGGGAACCGGCAGTGGCTTTACGGCAGGAACTCGCGCGCGTCCTGTTTCCGGGAGAACGGATAGCGGAACGGGTCCGGCAGCTCGGGGCGGAGATCACCCGCGACTACCGCGGCCGGCCTCCGGTGGTCGTCGGCGTCCTCAAGGGAGCGGCGGCCTTCACCGTCGACCTGGGCCGGGCCATCGATCTGCCGATCACCATGGACTGGGTGGCCGTTTCCACCTACGGACGGGGCAGCACGACCGGGGAACCCAGGCTGCTCAAGGACATCGACGAGGACCTGACCGGCCGTGACGTGCTGCTCGTCGAGGACATCCTCGACACCGGCACCACGCTCGCCTGGCTGATGGCCCGGTGCCGCGAACACGCTCCCGCATCGGTGCACTGCTGTGTGCTGCTGCGCAAGCCGCACGCCGTCACCAAGCCGGTGGTGCCCCGCTATGTGGGGTTCGACATCTCCCAGCACTGGGTCGCCGGCTACGGAATCGACTACGCGGAACGGCATCGCAACCTCCGCGACATCCACGAAGTCCGCCTTCCCGCAGCCGTGTCCGCGCCCTCGTCCTGATGGAGCCCCGGCTCTCACCGACGGAGCCCCGGCCTGCTGCCCCCCGTCCCCCTTCCCGACGCGCCCCCCTGTGCCCCGCGGCACTCGACCATGCGCACTTTTTGGAGCTCTGTGAACGCCTTCGACCTGGCCGTCATCGGTGCCGGGCCCGCCGGACTCGCCGCCGCCCACCGGCTCGCCGGAACGTCGTGCACGGTGGCCCTCATCGACGGGGGCAAGCCCGTCACCGCCCGCGACCGGTACGACGCCACCGACATGACGCGCGGCCACGGAGGGGCGGGCCTGTTCTCCGACGGCAAGTTCTCCTTCTACCCGTCGGCCAGCGAACTGTGGACCCTGCCCCGCACCGCGGACCTGCGCGCCGCCTACGACTGGACCTGCGGCCTGCTGCGCTCCCACGGTCTGGACACACCCCCGTTCCCCGCGGACCCCTCCGCCTACTCGGTGGGCTCCGGTGAGTGGATCCTCAAGGACTACCCCTCGGACTACCTCTCCCTGGAAGCGCGCCTGCAGCTCACCGAGGACATGGTGGCCGCCACGTCCGCCACCGTCCTCACCGAATCCGAAGTGGTGGGCGCCGCCTACGACAGCGCGACGGACACCTTCCGGCTGTCGCTCCGGGACACCAAGGGGCAGGAGTCGGAACTGGCCGCCCGGCGGCTCGTCCTGGCCGGCGGCAGATTCGGGCCGCTCGGACTGCGCGACCTGACCCGGGAGCGGTCCTTCCGCCGCCTGGAGGTCGGCTTCCGGATCGAACAGCCCGCGGAGCTGGCCTTCTTCCGGGACATGAAACAGCTCGACCCCAAGCTCCGCTTCCGCGAGGAGGACGCCGGCGTCGAGTGGCGGACCTTCTGCGCCTGCCGCGACGGCGAGGCGGCACTCACCGAGAGCCAGGGCCTGTGGACCGTGTCCGGACGCTCGGACTGTCCGCCCACCGGCCGGTCCAACGTCGGCTTCAACACCCGCATCCTGGACGAGGCGGTGGCCGCGCGGGCCATGGCGCCGGCGCTCGCCGCGATGGCCGACGAGGAGTCGTACTTCACGCTCCCCCTGGAGGCGCTCATGGACCAGGAGCCGGAGGCCGTCGGGACCTTCGATCACGTCTACGGTCCGGAGCTGCGTGAGATCATGACGCGCGGCCTGTCCCGTCTCGCCGCGGCGTTCCCGGAGGTCCGGGGGGAGGGGACGCAACTGATCGGCCCCACGCTCGAGGGCGTCGGCTGGTACCCGGTGGTGGACGGCGACCTGCGGCTGGTGGACACCCCGGCCTGGGTCGCCGGGGACGCCTGCGGCCTGTTCCGCGGCATAGTCGCGGCCATGATCAGCGGCCACTACGCCGCGGCCTCCGCGCTGCGGGAACTGGAGGGCCTGACATGACCGGCCCGGCTTCCCCCGGCCGCCGGCCCGTCGTCGGCGTCGGAGCCCTGCTGCTGCGGTCCGACGGCGCGGTGCTGATCGGTCACCGGATCAAGGACGGGGAACCGGCGACCTGGTGCCTTCCGGGCGGCCACGTCGAGCCCGGCGAGTCCTTCGAGGAGGCCGCCGTCCGGGAGATCGCCGAGGAGAGCGGCGTCCACGAGGTGGCGGGCGCCCGGGTCTTCACCATGGCGCTCCGCACCGCGTCGGACCGGACCGAGGTCACCGCCGGTGTGGTGGCGCTCGCCACCGGACCCGACCACCCCCGCACCGCCCTGCCCGAACCCGAGGTCTTCGACCGCTGGGTCTGGGCCCTGCCCGACGCACCGCCCGGCCCGCTCTTTCCGGCCAGCGCCGCCTTGCTGGCCGCCTGGCGAGGCGAATCCGCCGGCCCCGGCTGGACGGTGTACCCGGCGGGGACGGCACCCGGGCACGGGCGAGGAGGCGGATGAGACGTCTCCCCACGGGCGGCACGCCGCCCCGCACCACCGCGGCGGCCCCGGAGACCGCCCACCGTCCGCACCGCTCGGTGCGCGTCCGGGGCCGCGGCGGGCTCGCCCGGTTCCGGGGCGGCGGTGATCCCCGTACGGCCCGCGGACCCGGTCGGACCGGTGGCCGCGAACCGTTCCCTTCCCACACCGAGGAGCCCAGGTGAACGCGAGTCCAGAGCCCACAGGTGACGCCCCCTTCACGTTCGACCGGCGGGCGTGGGTCAGACTTCTGGTGCTGTGCACGGCCATCCTCTTCGAGGGGATGAGCCTGTCGAGCATCAATGTGCAGCTGGCCGGAATCCATCGCGGTCTGGAACTGCGCCCGGACCAGCTCCAGTTGGTGGCCGGCGCCTTCCTCACCACCTACGCCGGGCTGCTCCTGGCCGGCGGGAAGTGCGCCGACCACTGGGGGCGCCGACGGATGTTCCTGCTCGGCGTGGGGATCTTCGGGGTGAGCTCATTGGGGGCCGCGCTCGCCCAGGAGCCCGTCGGGCTCATCGCGGCGCGGGCGCTCCAGGGCGTCGGCGCGGCCGTCACCGCACCCGCGGCCGTGGCGCTGATCGTCATCGGCTTTCCGGAGGGCGGCCCGCGCAACCGCGCGCTCGGGGTGTTCAGCGCCATGGGCGCGGTGGGCTTCACCCTCGGTGTCGTCGTGGGCGGGGTGCTGACCGAGGTGGCCGGCTGGCGGGGGGCGTTCCTCCTCTACGCTCCGCTGAGCCTGTTCGTCCTGCTGGTGGCCGTCCGGGTGGTCGCGCCCGACGAGCCGCCCGCGGCGCCCCGGACCCCGATGGGCTGGCCGTCCGCCCTGCTGATCACGGGCGGTCTGATCGCCGTGGTGTACGCCGTCGGGCGGGTCGGCGCCGCCGGGATGCCCGAGCTCGCGGTGGTCGGCGGCGCGGGCCTGGCGGCGACCGTCGCGTTCTTCGTCCTCCAGGCCCGGACCACCCGCCCGCTGCTGCCGCTGCGGCTGGTCACGGACCGTCGGATGGCGGCGGCCTGTCTCGCACTGGGCGGTGCGTTCGCCGGTGTCACGGGGTCGATGTTCCTGGTGGCGACCCACCTCCAGGAGCACCGCGGGTACTCCGCCCTGGCGGCGGGGCTCGCCTTCCTGCCCCAGGGGCTCTCCGTGGGCGCCCTGTCCACCCCGGCCGCCCGGCTGGCGAACCGCCGTCCCACGACGCTGTTGCTCCTGATCGGCCTGGCCGTCATCGCCGTCGGGCAACTGCTCTTCATCACGGTCCGGGACGGCGCCTACCTCACCCATCTCCTGCCGGCGGCGATCCTGGTGGGCACCGGCATCGCGCTGGCCTATCCGGCGTCGGTCATGCTGGCCAGCGCCGCGGCCGCACTCCACGACCAGGGCACCGCGTCCGGCGCCCTGACCGCCTGTCAGCAGGCGGGCGGCGCCCTGGGGGTGGCGGCGGTGACCGGAATCCAGGCCCTCGCGCCCGGCACCTTCTGGACCGGGCCGTTCAGCCTGTGGGGGGCGTTCGGCTTCGTCGCCGTGGCACTCCTCGGCTGCTCCCTGCTGCTGCTTCCCCGCGCCCGGCGGACGGAGCACGTCGTCGCGGAGCGCCGCCGTCCGAAGACGGAGACGGGCACGAGTACGGGCACGGACGCCGACCCGGCCGCGGAACGGACGCACTGAGCCGTTTCGGCCGACGCGGAACGGCCGGGGCTCGGGGGCCGGTGACATCGGGGCTGCTGGAGGCTCCGCGTGCCGGACACCTCGCGCCGGAACGGGCCGGGCCGGGGCCGCCGAACAGCGGTTCCCGGCACCCCGGCGCAGCGCCCCGGCCTGGGCCGGTACGCGGTTCGGCCACGGGTGGGACGGGTGGTGTGTCCGGGACGGGGTGGGTCGATGTGCTTCCGTGACAGGTCTGCGCAAGGCTCTGGGGGCCAGCTGACATCCCGAGCGAGGGAGTTGACATGCGACACCCGGCAATGAGGATCGCAGCAACCGCGGCACTGGTGGCGGGCCTCGTCCCGCTGACCGGCGGACCGGCGCACGCGGCGTCCGAAGAACCCGGACAGCCCGGTCCGAGCGCCCGGTCCGAACAGCCCACCCGGTCCGAACAGTCCGAACAGTCCGGCCGGTCCGGGCAGTCGGTCCGGTCCGGGCAACGCGGACAGCCCGCGGAGCCGGGCGAGTCCGGCCGGTCCGCGCAGCCGCTGAGTCTGTTCGCACCGTCGGCCATGGTGCTGACGATCGGCAAGGGCGAGGACCCGCAGACGGCGACGGTGGAGCGCGCGGTCACCCTGCGGTGCGCCCCGACAGCGCGCGGGGACCACCCGGATCCGCGCGCCGCCTGCTCCGAACTGCGCGGTGTGAACGGCAAACCGGGCCTGCTCGTCAAGAACGACCCGGGCCGCGTCTGTCCCTTCATCCACGATCCGGTGACGGTCACCGCGGAAGGGGTGTGGCAGGGACGCCGGATGAGCTACTCCGCGACGTTCAGCAACAGCTGCGTCATGAAGGGCAAGACGACCCAGCTGTTCGACTTCTGAACGGCTCACCCTGCCGCCCACCGGCCCTCCGCCCACCGGCGGAGGGCCGGCCTGCCGGGGCATCACTGTCAGAGGGCGACGTACGCCCGGATGCGCTTGCCGACCGTCTGCTGCTCGATCTCGAGGCGCCGGCTCAGCGCCACCACGATCTCCAGACCGTGCTGTCCGACGCGCCCGGCGTCGTGGGGGAGGACCGCGGGCAGTGCGGAGCCGGTGTCCCACGCGGTGATGCGCAGGGTGCTGCCCGTGATGTCGAGGTCCAGCCAGCAGGGGCCGGGCGCGTGCTTGAGCGCGTTGGTCACCAGTTCGCTGACGACCAGCCGCACGACGCCGACGGTCTGGGCGGTGACCGCCGCCCCACCCGCGGCTTGCGTCTCGGCGAGAAAACCGGCGGCGAAGTCCCGCGCCGCCGCGATGGTGCCCGGTCGTCCGTCGTATGCCGCGCTCGCGCACGACAACGGGGGCCCGCACTGTTCGCTGGGCGAAATGACGTGGGGCACCGGGCACCCTCCTTCTGCGCCGAATCCTGATGAGCGTGTCCGGTCCTCAGTGGTGCCGGTGATCGCGACATCCGTATACCCCGGTGCTGCGGATCCACGCCTGCCTCTCCCGTTCCGCGTTCCGTGGCGCCCGCCACAGGGCGGGCCGGCCGGCCGCAGAGCAGGCCGCCACAGAGGGCCGCTACCGAGCAAGCCGCCTCAGGACCCCGTGTCCCCGGGGCCGCCGGTCGGCTGCCGCGGCCGGGACGGCGGCGGCTCCCCCCGCCGGACGGAACCGGGCGCCTGGCCGGGCGAACGCGCCGCGGCGTGGGCGGAGGAGGAGAGCCTCCACGGCACGCTGGTGACCATGATGCCCGGGGTGAACAGCAGCCGGCTCTTCAGGCGCAGCGCGGACTGGTTGTGCAGCGGCTGCTCCCACCAGTGCCCGACCACGTACTCCGGAATGATGACGTTGATCACGTCACGGGGGCTGCTCACCCCGATGGACCGTACATAGCCGACGATCGCGCGGGTGATCTCCCGGTAGGGCGAGTCCAGCACCTTCAGCGGCACATCGATCCCCGCCTCCTCCCACTGCCGCCGCAGCTGCCGGACGTCCTCCGGCTCCACGGAGGCGGTGACCGCCTCCAGGGTGTCCGGCTTCAGGGCCCGCGCATACGCCAGCGCCCGCAGCGTCGGCTTGTGCAGGGTGGAGACCGGCACCACGACATGGATGCGCGACGGCGGCAGGTACTCCGCCCGGGGATCGGTGACGGCCAGCTCGGCCGCGGTGCTGTCGTAGTGGCGCCGGATGCCGCGCATGGTCAGCCACAGCAGGACCGCCGCGGCGACCGCCAGCCACGCGCCTTCGAGGAACTTCGTCACCAGCACGATGGCCAGGACCAGACCGGTGATCGCGGCCCCCACACCGTTGATCAGCCGCGCGGTGTGGATCCGGTGGCGCGCCGCCGGGTCCGCCCCGGTCCGCAGCGTGCGGTTCCAGTGCCGCACCATGCCGATCTGGGAGAGAGTGAAGGAGGTGAAGACGCCCAGGATGTAGAGGTGGATGAGGCTGGTCACCGAGGCCCGGTAGACCCACAGCAGCAGCCCGGCCACCGTGGCCAGCGCGATGATGCCGTTGGAGTACGTCAGCCGGTCCCCGCGGGTGTACAGCTGCCGGGGCAGATAGCGGTGACGTGCCAACACCGAGGCCAGCAGCGGGAATCCGTTGAACGCCGTGTTGGCCGCCAGGATGAGGATGAGCGCGGTGACCGTCTGGATGTAGTAGAAGCCGAAGCTCTCGTCGCCGCCGAACACCGCGGCCGCCACCTGCGCGATCACGGTGCGCTGCGGAGCGTTCTCGCAGTCGCCGGGGAAGCCGGTCAGCCGGCAGGCGTCGTCCGCGATGTGCACGTCGGAGATCAGCGCCAGCGCCGTCACCCCGGAGAACAGGACGATGGCGATCAGCCCCATCGCCGCCAACGTCGTCGCCGCGTTGCGGGACTTGGGCGGCCGGAAGGCGGGCACCCCGTTCGAGATCGCCTCCACGCCGGTCAGCGCGCTGCTGCCACTGGAGAAGGCACGGAGGGCCAGCATCACCACCGCCGCGCCGGCGAGATCGGCCTCCCCCGGCTCGGGGCGGATGCCGTAGCCGGCGCTCTGCGCCACCGGCGGGTCCCCGGCCGCCCAGCGGGCCAGCCCGATCGCGCACATGACGAGAACCCCGAGGATGAACAGATAGGTCGGTGCGGCGAAGGCCCGGCCGGACTCGCGCACCCCGCGCAGATTGATCGCGGCCAGCAGCACCACGAACCCCAGCGCCAGGCCCACCCGGGCGTCGTGCAGCGAGGGCACCGCGGAGACGATGTTGTCGACCCCCGCGGCCACCGACACCGCGACCGTCATCACGTAGTCCACCAGCAGGGCGGCGGCCACCACCAGCCCGGAGCGGGGTCCGAGATTGGTGGAGACGACCTCGTACGAGCCGCCCCCGCTGGGATAGGCGCGGACCACCTGACGGTAGGACAGCACCACCACGGCCATCAGCAGCACCACCCCACCGGCCAGCCAGCCGGTGAGGTAGGTGTAGGCCAGGCCGCCGACGGTGAGGACCAGCAGCATCTCCTGCGTCGCGTACGCCACCGAGGAGAGCGCGTCCGAAGCGAAGATCGGCAGGGCCAGCCGCTTGGGCAGCTCCGCCGCGTGGGTCTCCTCACTGCGCAGCGCCCGGCCGATCACCAGCCGCTTGACGATTTCTGCCGCTCTGGCCACAGCAGGAGCGTAAGGGGGGTGCGTGCCGTACGGGCCCGGGACACGGACTCGGGTACCGGCACCCTTCGACCGGTGGTACCGGACGAGCGGCGGAGCCGTCCGTACTCCCGAGGTCAGCCGGTGGAGCCGGGCGCGATGTCCGGGAGCGGGGGCAGGCCCGCGGCCGGTGCGGCGGTGAGCGGGTGCAGAACGGTGAGGGTGGCGAAGCCGCGGGCCAGGAGGTGCGTGTCGGTGTCCGGTTCCGGCGCCGGCGCGGTCTCCGAGAGCGTCATCCGCACAAAGCCCCGGCCCCGTTCGGCGACCGTCGTCCGCACGCTGCCGAACGGTGCGAGTCCGGCGTGGCGCAGCCCCCGGATCCGTTCGAGCGGGACGCCGGGCACGTTCACGTTGAACACCGGTGCCGCGATCCGGGTCCGGCACAGCAGCGGGAGCAGCCGGAGCGCGATGTGCGCGGCGCCCGCCCACTCCATGGGGGTGCCCACCTCCACCGAGACGGCCATCGCCGGAAGGCCGTTCACCGCGGCGGTGACGGCCGCCCCGACGGTCCCGGAGTGGACGACCGCGCGCCCCGTGTTCGGACCGCGGTTGATGCCGGACAGCACCACGTCGGGCGGTGCGCCGAAGGCGCCCTGCGCGGCGATCAGCGCGATGAACCCGGGCATCGCGCGGACGCTGTGCGCGGCCACGCCGTCCAGTCCCGGCAGCCGCCGCCGCTCCACGACGACCCGGCCGTGCTCCTCCACGGCCGTCAGGGCGGCGCTGGAGCCGCTGGCCTCCGCGGCAGGCGCGGCCACCGTCACCTCGTGGCCGGCTTCGCGCGCGGCGAGGGCCAGCCACCGCAGCCCCTCCGACCCGATGCCGTCGTCGTTGGTCACCAGCACCCGCAGCGTCCCGCTCATCGGCCGGCTCCCGTCGGGGCGGTCCGCGCGCCGGTGCGGGGCGCGGTGCGCCGGGGGCGGGGTACGGCGCGGCCGTGCCCCCGGGAGGCCAGGACTCCGGAAGGCGGGGCTACGGAAGCCGGGGCTCCGGAGGGCGGCCGCGCGCCGTCCGCCGGGTGACCGGGGCCGGGCGTGCCGCGACCGGGGCGCTCACCGGAGGTGGCGGGCGCGGTCACCACCGGAGGCCCGAGGGAAGCGGGGTGCCCCGGATTGCCTGACATGCGCAATATTCTGCCTCTTTCATGGGATATTCTCCCGGGCCGTGACGGGGGCACGCCGACGGATCCCCGACGCCGACGGACCGCGACTCCGGCAGATCCCGACGCCGACGCTCGCGCCGGCCCACGGTTTCCGCCACGGCCCGGTGTTCCGGAACGAGCTGTCCGGAACGCCACCGAACCTCCGGACGGCACGAAAGGACCGCGTCATGGGCACCCTCACCACCACGGACGGCACCGAGATCTTCTTCAAGGACTGGGGGGCCGGGCGCCCCGTCGTGTTCAGCCACGGCTGGCCGCTGAACGCCGACGCCTGGGACGAACAGCTCCATCTGGCCGCGTCCAACGGCTTCCGTGCGATCGCCCACGACCGCCGGGGGCACGGCCGGTCCGGTCAGCCCTGGGACGGCAACGACATGGACACCTACGCCGACGACCTCGCACAGCTGATCGAGCATCTCGACCTCCGGGACGTGACGCTCGTCGGACACTCCACCGGCGGCGGCGAGGTGACCCGCTACATCGGACGCCACGGCACCGGCCGCGTCGCCTCGGCCGTACTGCTCGGGGCCGTCCCTCCGCTGATGCTGAAGACCGAGGCCAACCCGGAGGGGCTGCCGATCGAGGTGTTCGACGGCATCCGGGCCGGGGTGCGGGGCGACCGTTCGCAGTTCTACCGGGACCTCGGTGAGAGCTTCTACGGAGCCGACCGGCCCGGCTCCAGCGTGTCCCGGGGAGTCCGCGACGCCTTCTGGATGTGGAGCATGCAGGTCGGGTACAAGGGGGCGTTCGACTGCATCAAGGCGTTCTCCGAGACCGACTTCACCGAGGACCTGCGCCGCTTCGACATCCCCACCCTCATCGTCCACGGCGACGACGACCAGATCGTCCCCATCGTCGCCGCCGCCGCGAAGTCGGCGAAGCTCGTCGACGGCGCCACGCTCAAGGTGTACTCCGGAGCCCCGCACGGGCTGACCGCCGTTGCTCCCCACAAGGACGACTTCCACGCCGACCTGCTCGCCTTCCTGAACCGCTGACGCCGGGGCCGTCGCCGGCCATGCGGTGCCCGCACCCCGGCCGACCGGGGCGGACAGCGTGCGGCGACGCGCCCTACCCCATCGTGATGAGGCCGCACCGCCGCGCCACACCGTCCAATGGGTGATTGTCGGCCGCCGGGCCACTCGTCCAGCCCACGAGGTCCCCCGAATGCCGACTTCTCCAGTGGTGCGGGCTCCTGTTCGGGCCGAGGGTGAGGACGTCGCCACTGCGATCCGATGTGCCGACGACGTGTCAGCCTTCGCAGCCTGCGGCGAAAGGAATCTGTCTCATGCGCACAGCCCGCACCGTTTTCGCATCAGCTGCCATCACCGTGGTTCTCGCTGTCACCAGCCCGGCCGCGAACGCCGTGACCCTGTCCGACGACGGGGGGCGGGACTCGGAGTCCTCCTCCAGCCGCGAGCACGACGGCGACCACGAGAAGTCGTGGGAGGGCCGCAAGCCGCACGGCGGCATGCACACCGGTGGTGGTGCTCTGGCTCTGTCGTCGAAGGATGACGAGGACCATGGCAAGCAGTCCCGTGAGCGTGGGGACCATGAGAAGTCGTGGGAGGGGCGTAAGCCGCACGGTGGTGTGCACACCGGTGGTGGTGCTCTGGCTCTGTCGTCGAAGGACGACGAGGACCATGGCAAGCAGTCCCGTGAGCGTGGGGACCACGAGAAGTCCTGGGAGGGCCGCAAGCCGCACGGCGGCATGCACACCGGTGGCGGGGCCCTCGCCGCGACGCCGGCCGACGACTGGGACCAGGACGGCGGCTCGTCCTCCCGCCGCGAGGACAGCGGATCGTCCAGCCGCGAGGACAGTGGATCGTCCAGCCGTGAGGACAGCGGTTCCGGCCGCGAACGCGGCGAGGAATCCCGTGAGCGCGGGGACCACGAGAAGTCGTGGGAGGGCCGTCGGCCGCACGGTGGTGTGCACACCGGTGGCGGTGGCCTGGCCGAGTCCGGCGGTGGTCTGGCGGCCGGTTCGGCGCTCGCCCTCGGCGGCATCGGTGCCGGCGCGTACATGCTGCGCCGCCGCCGCAACGCCTCGGGTGACGCGGCTGCCTGATCGGGCCGCCCCACTCGGCATGTGCTGTGCCGTCGCGGTCACCGCTCACCGGCGGTGGCCGCGGCGCCTGCATTTCCGCCGTCCCGGGCTCCGCCTTCCGGGCCCGCATCCGGAACCTCGGACATGCGCGGTGCCTGACGGACGACGGCTCCGCGCGCTGCTGCTCCATCCGCTCCCACGAAAGGCCTCATCCCCGCCATGCCTCCGGTGAAGCCGCCCCAGCCGAACCCGTCCCGGAACACGCCCCCGTCCCGCCCCGTCGGCCGTGCCCTGCTGTGGCCCGTCCTGGCCGTGGTCTCCGCTGCCCTCGTCCTCCACAGCACCTTCGACAGCACCGAGCCGGACGCCAAACCGGAGGCCCCGCCCCCGGCCGTGGCCCCTCCGACCCCGGACGCGCCCACCGCCACCCCCACCCGGGCCCCGTCGCTGCCCCGTTCCGCACCCCAGCGGATCTCGATCCCGGAGATCGCCGTCGACGCGCCGTTCACCCCGCTGACCCTCGGCGCCTCCGGGCAGCTCAACGCGCCGCCCGCGGGGGACACCAACCTCGTCGGCTGGTACCGGGACGGAGCCACCCCCGGGGAGCACGGCGCCTCGATCATCGCGGGCCACGTCGACACCAAGACCGGCCCCGCCGTGTTCGTACAGCTCGACAAGCTCAGGCCCGGCAGCGACATCCACATCACCCGGGCGGACGGCCGGGTGGTGACCTTCCGGGTCGACTCCGTCGAGACCTTCAGCAAGGCGAACTTCCCCAGCAAGCGGGTGTACGCCGACACCGCCTCGCCCCAGCTCCGCGTGATCACCTGCGGGGGCGAGTACGACCGGAAGGCCAGGGACTACAAGGACAACGTGGTGGTGTTCGCCCATCTGGACTCGTCCCGGAACAGCTACTGACCCGGGTGCCCGCCCGTGGTGGCCGGTCCGCCGGAGCCGTCGGCGCGGAAGGCCGCGGCGACGCCTCCGGCGGAACCACCCGGGCGGGACGGGAGCGACCGCCCGGGTCAGCCCTCCAGCGCGGCGAGGTGCGCCCGGTCGTCGTAGCGCGCCAGCCGCCACCCCTCGTCACCGTGCACGAACTCGTTGATGGAGGTCGGTGCCGGAGAGGTGTCGGTGAACATCTCCGGTGGCGCGATGCCCAGCAGGCCCACCGAGGCCGCCACGATGAACCCCGAGTGGCAGACGACGAGAACACTCTGCCGGGGGCATTGCCGCACCAGCCGCCCCATGAACCCGCGGGCCCGGCCGAGCAGTTGGGACCAGCTCTCGCCACCGGGGGCGAACGGCCGTTCCGGCTCGGCCGTCATGTCGAACCCCCCGTAGTGCCGGCCGTACTCCTGAATGGACAGGCCGTCGGCCCGGCCGAAGTCGAGTTCGCGGACCTCGGTGTCGACCGTCGGTGGTCCGAGTCCCAGGTGGGTGCCCAGGGCCTCGGCGGTCTCCCGGGCCCGCGGCACGGGACTGGTCAGCAGCGCGTGCAGCGGGCCCGCCCCCGAGGCCAGCCGTTTCGCCAGGTGCGCGGACTGCTCGCGGCCCAGGTCGGTGAGACCGTCGCAGTTCCGCTCCCCGGCGACCAGCCGGTTGACGCTGGCGTGCGACTGCGCGTGCCGGATCAGCAGGATGCGGGAGAGCGCGGAACCTCCCTCCGGTCCCGGGGAGCGGCCGCCGGATCCGTGTTCCGGGGCCGGGGCCGGTGCAGGAACCGGAAGGGGAGTCGGGTGGGGGAGTCCGGTGCCGGCCGGGCCCGGCGGTGCCTCGTCAGGGTGCCCGCCCGGCAGCTGCGGCATGGTGGTGTGCGTCATCCGTTCCGATGTCCTCGATTCACCGTGTGTGCGGCTCAGTTGAGGTGCCAGCCGCCGTCGACCGTCAGATGCTGACCGGTGATGAACCCCGCCTCGGGAGAGACCAGGAACGCCACCGCAGCAGCAATATCGTCCGGATGCCCGTGGCGCTTGACGCACTGGCGGGCGAACTCCCGCTCCCGCCAGGCGGGATAGTCGGGGTGGGACCGCTGCTCGGGGCTCAGCTCGATCGATCCGGGGCGGATGCCGTTCACGGTGATGCCGTGCGGGCCCAGCTCCCGGGCCAGCGCCCGGACGAGCGCCTCCAGCCCGCCCTTCGCCGCGATGTAGGGGGCGAGTTCGGCTCGCCCCAGCTGGGTGAGCACGGAGGAGATCGCGACGATCCGGCCGGTGGCCCGCGCCACGAGGTGCGGGGTGACCGCCTTGATGCAGGCGGCGTGCGCCAGCAGGTTGATCTCGATCGCGGCGCGGATGTCGTCCCGCGTGGTGTCCGCCCAGGGAAAGTACGGATAGGCACCGGCATTGCACACCAGAACGTCCAGCCGGGCCCCGTGGGCGGCCACGCCGTCGGTGAACCGGTCCACGGTCTCCGGCAGGGTCAGATCCCCGGTCACCTCACCCAGCACCTCGGCCCCGGCGGACACGGCACGGCCGGTGGTCCGCGCCAGTCCGTCGTCGGCGGCGAGGTGGGTGAGGATCAGATCGTGCGTCGCGGCGAGGCGCACGGTGATCGCGGCTCCCAGGCCCGATCCGGCCCCGGTCACCACGGCGACGGGTCGAGACGGCACTGCTTCCCTCCTCGGTACGGGGACCGGTTCCCTCCTCGACGGGGACCGGAGGTGCCCGCGGCTGCGGGGCGCGCACGTCCTCGGCACCGGTCCGGTGCCCACCCCGTCGGCCCCGCGCGGTTGCTTGTGGTTCCGGCGGACGCCGGCCGAACGGTCCCGTGCGAACCAACGGTGAGGTGCGGCGCGGCGGAGCGCTGGTCCAGCCGGCCGGCCACTTCTGCCCGTGCGGCCACTCCTCTCACTCCGCCCGCAGCCCGCATCCTGTCATCGCGAGCTGTCGGCCGAACCCGCGCAATCCAGCCAATCCGCATGTGCCTGCTGTTGGCGGCAGAGCACTTGCGGCAGGCTGATAGCCGTCGTTCGATCAGTGCGCAGCCAGGCCAGATCCACCAGAGCCGTTGATGACGGAGGTTCGCAGTGGGAGATTCGGGCGCCACCCGACCGACCAATGCCGGTCTGCTGGAGGACATCAGAGAGGTGGTCGCCGGCGGGGTCAGCAGCAGCATGCGCGCCGCGTCGATTCCGGTGCCACTGGTCGTCCGGCGGGCCCGGGGCTGCCTGCTGTGGGACGTCGAGGACACCGAGATCGTCGACTTCAACATGGGGTACGGACCCCATGTGTTCGGCTACGCCGACCGCGAGGTCCTGGACGAGGTGGCGGACCAGTTCGCCCAGGGGCACATGACCGGACTGCCCCATGCGCAGGACGCGGAGGCCGGGGCCCTCATCGCCGAGCTGGTCCCCGGCGTGGAACAGGTACGGTTCGCCAACTCCGGTACGGAGGCCATCACCTCGGTACTGCGGCTCGCCCGCGCCGCCACCGGACGCTCCCTGGTGGTGACCTTCGAGGGCCACTACCACGGGTGGAGCGAGACCGTGCTCCGGGTGGGCAAGAACACCCTGCATCTGCAGGGCCACGAACCGACCGATGTCGTCCCCGGCGCACCGGGGATGATCCCGGAGGCCCTGGCCCACACCCGCCAACTGCCGTGGAACGACGAGCAGGCGGTGCGCGACCTCTTCGCCCGCTGCGGGGACCGCATCGCCGCGGTCATCCTGGAACCGGTCCTGGTCAACGCCTGTGTGATTCCGCCCGCGCCGGGCTTCCTCGAACTGCTCCGCGACCTCACCACCCGCAGCGGCTCGAAGCTCATCTTCGACGAGGTGATCACCGGCTTCCGGGTGGCCCGCGGCGGCGCACAGGAGCGGTACGGTGTCGAGCCCGACCTCACCGTGCTCTCCAAGGTCCTCGGCGGGGGATTCCCGGTCGCCGCCTTCGGCGGACGGAAGGCCGCGATGACCATGCTCGCCTCCAACGAGGCACACCACGCGGGCGTGTACGCGGGCAACCACGCGGCGCTCCGGGCCGTCGTCGCGATGCTGCGGAAGATCCGCGCGACCCCCGGGCTGTACGAGGAGCTGGAGGACATCGGCGCCTACGCGGAGCAGTCGCTGCGCGAGGTGTTCGCCGCGGAGAAGCGGAACGTGCTGATCAGCCGGGTCGGTTCCATCATGTCGGTCTCCCTCCTCAAGCGTCCCGTGGAGAGCGGCGCGGGGCTGCGGGAGACCGCGTCGGCCATCGACTTCTCCCACCACCGCAGGTTCCAGATGCAGGCCCAGCGGGCCGGCGTCTACTTCCACCCCAATGCGCTGGAACCCTGGTTCCTCAGCACCGCACACACCAGGGAAGTCATCGACAAGGCGTCAGGGGCCCTGAGCAGGGCTCTGATCAGCCTGGTGTGATGACGTCCCCAGCGGCGTCCGGGGCGGACGCCTCCGCGGCGCGGGAGGAACTGCTCCTGCGCCTCCGCGAACAGGCCGGGCGCCTGGGGGACACCCCCCTGATCATCGAGGGCGGCCACACCACCGGCGCGCGCCGGCTCGTCGAACGCGTGGACGCCAGGATCCGGGCGTACCGGGCGTGCGGCGTGGGGGAGTCCGCGCTGGTGGGCACCCTCGCCTGGCCGCCCGCCGAATTCATCAGCGATCTGTTCGCGATCGTCGCCGTGGGCGCCGTCGCCGTCCCGCTGCCGCGCCGGCTCACCGCATGGGAGCTGGAGCGGCTCCGCGCCCGGCTGCCGCTCACCCACCTCGCCACCCCGCGGGACAGTCCGCTGACCCTCCGCACCACCGCCGCCGTGCACGGCGAACGGGCCCTGAGCCGCGGTCCGGACCGACGGCACGAGGCGTACCGGCAGGCCGCCACCGCACAGATCACCTCCGGCACCACCGGGGTGCCGCGGGCCGCGCTGCGCTCCGCCACGGCCCTGCTCGCCGAGGCCGACCACTACCGCACGGCGCTGGACCTCTCCCCGTCCGGGCTGCTGGCCTGCCCCGTACCGCTCCAGCACGCCTACGGGTTCGGCCTCTGCGCGGTGGCCGCCCCACTCGCCGGGGCCCCGGTCCGGTACCTCTCGGCCGAGCGGCCGCGGCTGCTGCTCCGGGATCTCGCCGAGTCCGGCGTGTCGCTCTTCGTCGGTGTGCCCCCGATGCTGCGGCTGCTCGCCAAGGCGGCGCGCGAGGAACTGCCCGGGCCCCCGGTCGGGTTCCTGTCCGCCGGGATGCCGCTGGACGCCCACACGGCCGGGGCCGTCGCGAGCCGGCTGGGCGGCCGGGTCGGCCAGGTCTACGGCACCACCGAGACCGGGCCCATCTGCGTCCGTGCCCCGCTGCCCTGGAGCGAGGACCTCCGCTGGCCCGGCCCGCCGCTGCCGGGTGTGGCCGTACGCCTGACGGACCCGGACGGGGGCGGCTCCGGGCCGGCGCCGTTACGGGCGGAACGGGGCGAGGCTGCGGACGGGCACGGTGACGCGGCCGATGGTCGTGCCGAGGCGGCCGTTGCGCGTGCCGAGGCGGCGGACGGCCGGGCCGACGGGCTGGTCACCGTGTCCTCGCCCTCGATGATGTCCGGGTACGCCGAGGGCGGGACGGTCGACGCCCGGCCCCTGCGGGGCGGGTTCGTCACCGGCGATCTGGCCCGCTGGGAGGGCGACGCGCTCGTCCTCGCGGGACGGCTGTCCACCTGCATCAACGTGGCGGGTGTCAAGGTCAGTCCCGAGGAGATCGAAGCCGCGCTGCTCGCCCACCCGGCGGTCGCCTCCTGCCTGGTGACCGGACACGCCGACCCGGTGCTGGGGCAGCGCATCAAGGCCACCGTGACGCCGGACACCGTCGGCCTCGCCGAACTGGAGCGGTTCTGCCGCGCACGGCTCTCGCCCGCCCAGGTGCCCCACCTGTTCACGGCGGTCGCGTCGCTGCCGACGACCGAGACCGGCAAGGTCATCAGGCCGAGGGGCGGAGAGTAGACGCACGTGTGCCGCAGCCATCCGCTCCCCGGGCCGCGCGCCCACGGTCCACCTCCCCGCGTACCGCCCGCCCCCGGGCCCGTCCCCGGAGCGCGCCCTCGTGCGCGCGTCCGCGGGCGGCCGGCCCGTACGGCCGCGGCCCCCACCGGCCCCCAGCACCACGGTGTTCAGGACATTCCCCGGGCGGTCCCGTTCGGCCTGCCTGAACGCGCCAGACCCACCCGGAGGAGAACGACGTGAGAATCGAAGGCATCCACCTGGCGGCCACCGGGGCGTACATCCCGCCCCGGGTGAGCACCCGGGAGGCGGTCGAGCGAGGCTGGTACGAACAGGAGCTGGTCGACTCCTGCGGATGGCGGAGCATCGCCGTGGCGGACGGCACGCCCGCCCCCGACATGGCGGTGGCCGCCGCGCGGCAGGCGTTCGAGCGCTCCGGTCTCGGCCGCGAGGACATCGACCTCCTGGTCCACACCTGCGCCTATCACCAGGGCCCGGACGGCTGGTCCGCGCCGCACTACATCCTGCGCGGCACCCTCAACACCCCCATCCCGGCCCTGACGGTGGACCAGGGGTGCAACGGCTTCCTCGCCGGAATCGAGACGGCCACGCAGTATCTGCTGGCCGCGCCGGGGCGGACCGGCGCCCTGGTGACCAGCGCCGACAACTTCGGCGCCCCGTCGGTGGACCGGTGGCACGCCCACCGCGACGCCGTGCTCGCAGACGCCGGAACGGCCGTCGTGCTGAGCAAGCGCCACGGCTGGGCCCGGCTCCGCTCCGTGGAGTCCGTGTCGCTCCCGGAGTTCGAGGTGCTGAACCGGGGGCACGAGCCGCTCTTTCCCCCCGCGCTCACCGTGGGCAAGCAGCTCGACATGAACGAGCACCTCGAAGCCATGATCGAGGAACTCGGCCCGCAGGCGTCCCGGATCGTCCAGGACTACGGCGCGGCCGGCGGCAAGCTCGTCGAGCAGCTGACGGCCGAGGCCGGCATCGCGGTGTCCGACCTCACCGCCGTGCTCCACCTCGGCGCCGGAACGACGGCCTTCCTGGAGAGCCATCTCCAGCCCATGGGGCTCGACGCGGCCCTGGGCGACGTGCCGTACTTCCGCGAGGTGGGCCACGCCGGTGCCTGTGACATCGGGCTGCAGCTCAACCACCTGGCGGAGGACGGCCTGTTGAGTGTCGGGGACCATCTCCTGATGCTCAGCTCCGGCCCCGGCATCATGATCACCGCCGCGGTGGTCGAGGTGGTGGCGCCGCCCGCACTCGGTCCTGCGGAGGGGGAACGGACGGACACGGCCACGGGCAGCACCTCGGGAGCCACCCCGGGCGCCGGCAGCACGGCCACCCCGGGCGCCGGAACAACGGCTACGCAGGGCACCGGAACAACGGCCACGCAGGGCACCGGCATCGCAGCCGCCCGGGCCACCGGTACCGGCACGGACCGGGGCGCGGCGTGGTGACCGGCGGTCCGGCGGACCGGGTGCCGTCCGGCGCATCCCCCGAGCCCCTCGCCGTCATCGGGCTGAGCTGCCGCTTCCCCGGCGGCGCCGACTCCCCGGACTCCTTCTGGGAGCTGCTGACCCGGGGAACCGACGCGACCCGGGACGGCGCGGACCGGTGGTCGGCGTACACCACCGGAGGTCACGACACCGCGGCCGTGGTGCGCGGCACCACCAGCCGCGGGGGGTTCCTCCACGACATCGAGGGCTTCGACGCGGCGTTCTTCGGGATCTCCCGCCGCGAGGCCGAACTCATGGACCCGCAGCAGCGGTTGCTGCTGGAGCTGGCCTGGGAGGCCTGCGAGCACGCCGGGATCCCGCCGCTCGGCCTGGCCGGATCGGACTGCGGGGTCTTCGTCGGCGTCGGGTCCGACGACTACGGCCGCCGGCTGCTGGAGGACCTGCCGGGGATCGAGCCCTGGACCGGGATCGGCGCCGCGCTCTGCGCCACCGCCAACCGCATCTCCCACAGCCTCGATCTGCGCGGGCCCAGCCTCGCGGTGGACACCGCCTGCTCCTCGTCACTGGTCGGTGTGCACCTCGCCTGCCAGAGCCTGCGCTCCGGCGAGAGCGGCGTCGCCCTAGCCGCCGGGGTGAACCTGATGATCGCGCCGGGGCTCTCGGTGACGCTCGACCGCGCCGGAGCGACCTCTCCCGACGGCCGCAGCAAGTCCTTCGACGCCGCGGCCGACGGCTACGGCCGCGGCGAGGGCGCGGGCGTCCTGGTGCTGAAGCGTCTGGCCGACGCCCGGCGCGCGGGGGACCCGGTCCTGGCCGTCATCCGGGGCAGCGCGGTGAGCCAGGACGGCCACACCGAGGGCATCATGGCCCCCAGCGGCACCGCGCAGGCCGAACTCCTGCGCCGGGCCTACGCGTCCTGCGGCATCGACCCGCGGACGGTCGACTACGTCGAGGCGCACGGTACGGGCACCGTGGCGGGGGACCCGCTGGAGGCCTCGGCGCTCGCCGCCGTCGTCGGAGCGGGACGGCCGGACGGCCGGCCCTGCCTCATCGGCTCGGTGAAGTCCAACATCGGCCACCTCGAAGCCGGTTCCGGCATGGCCGGAATGATCAAGACGGTGCTTGCGCTCCGTCGTGCGGAGATTCCGCCGACCCTGCGCTTCAGCGGCCCCAACCCGGCCATTCCCTGGGCGGATTCGGGCCTCCGGCTCACCGCGGACCGTACGCCCTGGCCGCCCGGGGACCGCCCCCGGCGGGCCGGCGTCTCCAGCTTCGGCTACGGGGGCACCATCGCGCATGTGGTGCTGGAAGAGGCGCCCACGCCGGAGGAGGTGCCCGCGGACCGGCCCGGCCCCGCGGACGCCGTCCCCGTCCCGGGCCTTTTCCCGCTCTCCGCCCGCTCCGGCGCCGCCGGCCGTGCGGACGCGGGTCGGCTCGCCGACTGGCTGAGCGGCCCGGGAGCCCAGACGCCGCTGGGCGCCGTCGGGCACACCCTCGGCGTGCGCCGAAGCCACCTCGAATGGCGGTCGGCGGTGGTGGCCACCGGCCACAAGGAGCTCGTCGCCCGGCTCCGCGGCCTCGCCGAGGGCGACGCCTGCCCGGGCACCGTCACCGGCGGGGCGATGGGCGAGACCGGCCCCGGCCCCGTCTGGGTGTTCTCCGGACACGGCGCGCAGTGGAGCGGTATGGGCCGGGACCTCCTCGCCGGCAGCCCCGAGTTCGCCGCCGCCGTCGACCGGATCGGCCCCGCCTTCGCCGCGGAACTCGGTGTCACCGCACGGCAGTTGATCGAGAACGGCGACATCGCCCGGGTCGACCTGGTGCAGCCGATGCTCTTCGCGGTCCAACTGGGCCTGGCCGCCGTGTGGCGGTCGCTGGGCGTCCGGCCGGCCGCGGTGATCGGCCACTCCGTGGGGGAGATCGCCGCCGCGGTCGTGGCCGGCATGCTGAGCGAGGAGGACGGTGCCCACCTGGTGTGCCGGCGCAGCGCACTGCTGCGCCGGGTGGCCGGCGCCGGCGGCATGCTGATGGTGGGCCTGCCCGCCGACGCGGTGGCCGCACGGCTGGGCGGCACCGGACTGGTCCCGGCCATCCTCGCGTCGCCGCACTCCACCGTGCTCGCCGGCGACACCGCCGAGATCGAGGCGGTCGCCGCCGCGCTCGGGCGCGACGAGGACCTGGTGGTCCGCCGGGTGGCCACCGACGTGGCCTTCCACAGCCCGCACATGGACCCGCTGCTCGACGAACTCGTAGCGGCGGCGTCCGAGTTCACCGTCAGCACGCCCCGCGTCCCGGTGTACAGCACGGCGCTGGACGACCCGCGGGACGGGTCGGCGCGCGACGGCGCCTACTGGGCGGCCAACCTGCGCAACCCGGTGCGGTTCCGCCACGCGGTGGAGGCGGCGGCCGAGGACGGCTTCCGGGTCTTCCTCGAAGTCTCCGCCCACCCCGTCATCGGCCATTCCCTCCAGGAGACGCTGGAGGCGGCCGGCGCGGGCGAGAGCTGTGTCGCCGGATCGCTCCGCCGTGACCGGCCGGAACGTGAGCAACTCCTGCTGAACGCGGGCCTCCTGCACTGCCACGGCGTCCCCCTCGACTGGCCGGCGCTGCACCCCGCCGGCCCGCCGGCCCCGCTGCCGAACCGGACGTGGCACCGGCAGCGGTACTGGCGGGATCCCGTGGCCCGGGACACCGGCCGGGGCCGGCCCGAGGTGTCCGGCCGCACCCTGCTCGGCTCCCGTGTCACCCTGGCCGGATCCACCCCGCTGGACCTGTGGACCGGCCGGGCGGACCGGGAGTCCCGGCCCTATCCGGGCAGCCATACCATCCAGGGCGTCGAGATCGTCCCTGCCTCCGTGGTGCTCGAGACCTTCCTGCGGGCCACCGCGGACCGGGACGGCGAACAGGCCCTGCGCGACGTCTCCTTCGCCGTCCCCCTGACGCTGGAGGACGCCCGGGAGATCGATGTCATCGCCCAGGACGGCACCCTGCGACTGCACTCCCGGGCGGCCGGACCCGAGCCGGGCGCCGACACCCGGCCGTGGCTGATCCACGCCACCGCCCGGCGAACCGGCCCCGTAGGGCCCCCGCCCGGTCCGTCCGCCGACGCCGGCCCCGGCACCGAACTGCCACCCGATCTGATCACCCGTCACCTTGCCTCGGTCGGCGTGCCCGGCATGGCCTTCCCCTGGCAGGTGAACCGGCTGGAGCGGACCGCCGGGGGCCTGCGCGCCGAGGTCACCGCACCTGACGCCTCCGGCACCGAACCCCCTGCCTGGGCGCCGCTGTTCGACGCCGCGCTGTCCATCGTCCCCGCCGCCTTCCCCGGGCCCGCGGTCCTCCGGGTGGTCTCCGCGGTCACCCGGACCTGGACCGCCGGCCGGCCACCGGTCCGGGCCCGGATCGACGTCACGGTCACCGGCTCGGTCACCGCCGCCGACGCCGGTGCGGACGTGCGGATCGCGGACGAGGACGGACGGACCGTCGCGGTGCTGGAGGGTGTGCGGTACGCCGGGTCCGGAACCGGACTCCGGGCGGCCGCCCCCGACGAACTGCTGCACCGCACCGAGTGGCGCCCACTGCCCGGCGGCGGGGCGGATGCCGCCCGTGCCGCGCTCACCCTGCTGCTGATCGGCCCGGACGGCCCGCTGCGCGAGCGTCTCCGGTCGGCCGCCGTCGCAGCGGGACACCGGTGCCTGCCGGTGGCCGGCCCGGACGACCTCGACCCGCCGGAGGCTTCGGCCGGTCCGGTGGAGGTGCTCCTGCTCCCGGCCGAGGACACCGGAGGGACGGAGACCGTCGGCGGAGCGGGCATCGGAGAGGCGGAGACCGCCGGCCGGGCGGGCATCGGAGGGCCGGAGACCGCCGGCCGGGCGGGCCTCGGCACCGAGCCCGGCGACGGGGCCGACGGGCTCGCCGCCCGGAACGCCTGGCCGCTCGCGCGGACCGCCCAGCGGATGGCCGCGTGGCCCCCGGGCGCGGGCCGGCTCTGGTCGCTCACCTCCGGAGTCCGCGAGGCGCGCGACCTCACCGCGGTGGCGCAGGCCGCCCGTTGGGGGCTCGGACGGGTGATCGCCGGCGAGCACCCCGAGATCTGGGGCGGCACCCTCGACCTCGGCCCCGACGGTGCGGACGCCGACCTGCGTGCCGCGCTGGGGGTGATCGCCCGGCGCCCGGGCGAGGACGTCATCGCCCTCCGCGACGGCACGCCACTGGCCGCCCGGCTGGTCCGTGCCGCCGCACCGGCTGCGTCGACCGCCCCGTTCCGGTGCCGGCCGGACGCCAGCTATCTGATCACCGGCGGTCTGGGCAGCCTCGGCGGCGCGATCGGCCGCTGGCTGGTGGACCGTGGGGCCCGACGACTGGTGCTCCTCGGGCGCGGCACGCTGCCGCCCCGCACGGCCTGGTCGCACCCGCGGGACGCGGACGAGGCCCGCCGCATCGAGACCGTCCGCGGTCTGGAAGCCCTCGGCGCGACGGTCCGCGTGCTCTCCGCCGACATCGCCGACACCGGCGCGGTCGCCGCCGCGCTGCACCCCGACGCGCTGGGCATGCCGCCGGTCCGTGGCGTCGTGCACGCCGCCGGGGTGCTGGACGACCGGCTGCTCGGCCGGCTCGACCAGGACTCGCTGCGGGCGGTGCTCCGTCCGAAGGCCGGGGGTGCGCTCACCCTCGGCCGGCTCTTCCCGCCGGGCGGTCTCGACTTCCTGGTGCACTTCTCCTCCTGCGGCCAACTGCTCGGCCTCACCGGCCAGGCCGCCTACGCCTCGGCCAACGCCTTCCTGGACGCCATGGCCGTACACGACCGCGCCCGGGGCGCCACCGGCACCATGAGTCTGGGCTGGACGTCCTGGCGGGGCATGGGCATGGCGGTCAACGAGGCCGTGGACGCCGAGCTGCGCGCGTCCGGGGTGGGGGACATCGCCGCGGCCGAGGCGTTCGGGGCCTGGGAACAGGCCGCCGGGCTGGACGAGCCGCACCTGGCGGTGCTGCGGACGGTGCCCCTCCCCGCGGGAGCGACCCGCCCGCGCCTGCTGGCCGATCTCGCGACGGACACCGTCGACGGGCCGGACCCGGCCGGCTCCGAGTCCGCGGGCGGTATCTGGGAGCTGCCGCCCGACGAACTCCGGGCCCGGCTGTACGAGGAGACCGTCACCCAGGTCGCCCAGGAGCTGCGGCTCGACCCGGCGGAGCTCGAACCGGACCGCTCGCTGCTGAAGTCGGGCATGGACTCCGTCCTGGCAATCGTCATCCGCCGGCGGCTGGAGGCACGGCTCGGCCGCAAGCTCCCGGCCAACCTCATCTGGCACCGGCAGACCGTGTCGGCGGTGGTGGACTACCTCGTCGACAGCGCACGCCCGTGACGGGCGGTTCGTGCCGCCACGGCAACCGCCGGGCGGCACGGGCGCCGTGCTGTTCGCGGCGCTGGGCGCGGCGCGCACCGGCCGCCCCGCGCCCGCCGCGTCTCCCGGGTGCCACCCCGGAGACACAGCGGACGGGGATGGGCGCAACGTCCCGGTCCCGTACGGACGTTCAGCGGACAGGCCGGTCGTCCCCGAGTAGCATCACGGTATGCCGTATGATGAGACGGTTTATCCGGATACTGCTTCCGTCGGTGCGGTGCCCCTGAGCTTCCGGGACATCGGCGATCCGTCCGGCGCCCCGGTCGTCCTGCTGCACGCGCTGGGGAACACCGGGCGCACCTGGGACGCTTTCGCCACCGAGCTGGCCGCCCGCGGGCGCCGCGTCATCGTGCCCGACCTCCGGGGCCACGGGCGCAGTCCGCGCCCCGGCCACTACACCTACGCACTGATGCGCGAGGACGTAACGGCGCTGCTGGACCGGCAGGGTGTCGGCACGGTCGACCTGGTGGGGCACTCCATGGGCGGTCACATCGCCTGGCTCATCGCCCAGCACCGGCCCGGACGGGTCCGCCGCCTGGTGATCGAGGACGCCCCGCCGCCGCCCCGTGACGCCGCGGGGGAGGCCGCGCTCCGGGCCCGCACCGCGCACGCCGGTGGACAGCCGGTGATGGCGCTCTTCCAGGAGTTCCTCGATCTGCGGCGCGCCCGGGGCATGGACCGCGGCGCGATCCGGCCGGTCATCGACGGACTGCGCAGCCCCGATCCGGTCTGGTGGCGGAAGCTGCCGCTGGTGACCGCGGAGACCCTGGTCGTCAGCGGCGGACCGGGCAGTCCGGTGTCCCGGTCGCTGCTGGCCGAGGTGGCCGCCACCGTTCCGCGGGGGAGCTTTCTCGCCATCGACGCGGGCCACTATGTGCACCGGACGGAACCGGAGCGGTTCGGCGCCGCGGTGACGGCCTTCCTCCGCTGAGACCCCGGCTGAGACCCCGGCTGGCACCCCGGTGGAAACTTTGTCCGACGCCCCGGCCCCCGGGGCGTCGCCGTGTCCGGCCGCCGGCGTGCCGGGCGGCCGGAGGCGGCGTCACCCCAGCAGTGCGGCGGCGGACACCGGACGTGCCCGCTCGTAGGCGGCCTGTACCAGCAGTTGCAGCCCCAGCGCCTCCTGGGCGGTCGCGATCGCGGACGGGGCGGTGCCCGTCACCACATCGAACCAACCGGAGATCGCGGCCAGCTCCGGCCGCCCTCCGGCCTCGACCACCGTGCCGTCGGCCAGGCGCAGTTCCCCCCGCCGGAAGTCCAGCACATGGGTGCCGGAGGCGGTGCGGACGGTCACCGCCATCGCCAGTCGCCGCCCGGCCCGGTCGATCCGCAGGGTCGCCGGAACGCCCTGGAACGACAGCCCGACCCTGGCCCGCTCCTCGACCTCCTCCGAGTCGACCTCGCAGCTGTGCACGTCCGGCCGGCCGAAGACGGTGACCAGGATGTCCAGGGCGTGCAGCCCGAGGTCGAGCAGCGCTCCGCCCCCGGCCCGGCGCGCGTCGCCGTACCAGGGGGTGCAGGCGCGCCACACCCGGTCGCCCGGGGTGACGAAGGTCAGCTCGATCTCCTGGGTGCCGTCCCGGGCCACCTCGGTGAACGGCTTCAGCAGCTCATGGAACCGGTACGGCAGGTTGACGCCGAGGAGCCGGTCGGCGTCGGGGTGCGCCGCGATGGCCCGCGCCGCGTCGATCCCCGCGGCGAGCGGCTTCTCGCACAGCACCGCGACCCCGGCGTCCAGCGCCGCGAGCACCGCCTCCTCATGGGCGTCGTTCGGGGTGCAGACGCTGATCACGTCCGGGGCGGTCTCCTTCAGCAGCCGGTCGACCGAGGAACCGGTCCACACCCCGGGCCGGTCCGCGAACAGCGCCTCCGCCCGCCCGGCGTCCAGGTCGACGGCGCCGACCAATTCGATGTCGTCCCGGGCGTCGGCACAGGGCAGGTGGTAGCGCTGGAACACTCTGCCGCAGCCCACACCGGCGAAGCGGGTTCTCCGTGCACCGGACATCGGTCAGCTCCTCACCTGCGCGAGTGCGTGTTCACCGCAGGCCCGGGCGGCCTCGACGGCGAAGTCGGGGAAGGCGTGGCCCAGATGGCGCCGGTCGTAGGCGTCCACGAGTTCCCGCAGTTCGGCCTCCAGCCGCTGCGGCAGACCGGGGGGATTCTCGTCGGCCAGCAGCAGTCCGACATTGAGGAACGCGACGAGCAACTGGGCGAGCCCCTGGTCCCAGCTGCGCAGCCGGCCCAGCAGCGGCCGCAGCGACTCCGCGCCGGTGCCGCGGCGCGCCCGCACCGCGTCCGCGATGCTCTGCGCCAGGAACGGAACCTCGTTCTCCTTGCGGTCGTTGATGTCCGCGCTGACCGCGCTCCAGGCCGTCCACAGGTCCTCGACACGCGCGTCCTCGACCTGGTACTCGCGGCGCGCCTCGCGCAGCACCTCCCAGGCGGGGCCGTCGACCCCGGGGATGTCGGGTTCGCCGAAGCTCGTCACCTTGTCGTAGATCTCGGTGCCGCGCAGCGCGATGGCCCGGTTGATGAGGAAGAACGGATTCTCGCTCTCGTGCACCCGGGCGGTGACGATGAATTCCAGGTTCTGCCAGAGTTCGTCGACCGTGGTGCCCGGCTCGATCATGATCCAGCCGGGTTCCAGCTCGATGCGTTCCTGTTTGAACATGCGGGCGGCGTCGAAGTTGTAGTCGACGGTGGTGCCCTTGCGGAACCGCCGCATCATGCCGGGCGCTCCGGTCTCCATGCCGAGCAGGGCGAGTTCCATGCCGGCGCGGCGCAGGGTGCGCAGCGCCTCCCGGTCGATGAGTCCGGTGTCCACCCGGAACTCGCAGTGGAAGGAGACCTTCAGCTTGCGCCGGAGGATCTCCTCGGCGAACCCCACCGCGTGGTGGTAGCCGTCCTGGAACGCGCCGCCGAAGTTGTCGTCGTTGAACCAGACGAAGCGGGTGCCGAAGTCCCGCTGCAGGAACTCGATCTCGTCGACGGCGTCCCCGACCGGGCGCACCCGCCAGGGCCCGCCCTCGACTCCGGGCTGCCGGGGTGCGTAGCAGAAGGTGCACTTCGCGTGGCAGCCCCGGCTGGTGTAGGTGGACGCCCGCGGAGTGGGAATCCCCGTCCTGCGGTGGTGGAGCAGGAGGTCGCGCGCCGGCCACGGCTCGTTGGCGAGGTCGGGGAGTTTGGGGGGTCCGCTGCTGCGGACGCGGTCGCCCTGCCAGTAGTAGAGGCCGGGGACGGTGCGCCAGTCGCGGTCGGCGGCGAGGGCGTTCATGAGGCCTTCGACGGTGAGTTCGCCTTCTCCGAAGGCGACGCAGTCGGCTTCGGGTATGCGTTCGGCGATGAGTTTGGCGTTGTAGGTGCAGAAGGCTCCGCCGATGGCGACGAAGACGTTGGGGTCGGCGGCGCGGACGCAGCGCAGGAGGCGTACGGCGTCGACGATGTGGAGGTCGTACATGATGCTGATGCCGACGAAGCTGGGGCGTTCGCGGCGGATGAGGTCGGTGATGGCTTCGTCGCTGGGGTTGCGTCCGTGGAGGTTGAGGGCTTTGACGGAGTATCCGCAGCCTCGCAGGTGCCCCGCGATGCACGCGACTCCCAGGTTCTCCCGCACCCGCTTGTAGAACAGCCGCATGGCGGGGTCGAGCTTCAGGTACTCCTCGTCGTTGATCAGCACGTTCTGGTTGTTCAGGCTCGCGGCACCGGTGGAGATCTCCCGCGGCGTCAACAGGACCACGTCCGACATGACCGGTCTCCTTTCCTCTCCGAAGGGCGCCCCGGACGACGTCCGGACACCGCTGGGTCAGCCCGTCAGGACCTGTTCGCCGCAGGTCCGCTTGGTCTCCTCGACGAATTCCGGATACGTGTGGCCCAGGTGCTCGCGGTCGTAGGCGTCGACCAGCGCGCGCAGCTCGGCCTCCAGGCGCCGCCCCAGGTCCGGCGGGTTCTCGTCGGCGAGCAGCAGCCCCACGTTGAGGAAGGCGATCAGCAGATGCGGCAGGTTCTCCACCCAGGTGCGCAGCCGGCTCAGGAGCGGTCGCAGCCCCTGGTCGCCCCGGGCGCGGCGCAGCCGCGTGGCATCGGCGATGATCTGGGCGACGAACGGGAGCCCCTCCTTGCGGTCGCTCACCTCACCGCTCACCAGGCTCCAGGCCCGCCACAGGTCCTCGACCCGCCCGTCCGCGACCCGGTACTCGCGGCGCGCCTCGCGCAGCACCTCCCAGGCCGGCCCCCCTTGCAGACCGGGGATCTCCGGCGGCAGCGGGTCGACGACCTTGTCGTACATCTCGGTGCCGCGCAGCGCGATGGCCCGGCTGATGAAGGAGAACGGATTCTCGCTCACGGCGATGTCGGCCGCCACGATGAATTCCAGGTTCTGCCAGAGTTCGTCGATGGTGGTGCCGGGCTCGATCATGATCCAGCCGGGTTCCAGCTCGATGCGTTCCTGTTTGAACATGCGGGCGGCGTCGACGTTGTAGTCGACGGTGGTGCCCTTGCGGAACCGTTTGGCCATACCGGGCGACCCGGTCTCCATGCCGAGCAGCGCCGACGCCATGCCGGCGCGGCGCAGGGTGCGCAGCGCCTCCCGGTCGATGAGTCCGGTGTCCACCCGGAACTCGCAGTGGAACGAGATCCGCAGATCGCGCCGGATCAACTCCTCGGCGAATGCCGTGGCATGGTAATAGCCGTCCTCGAACGCGCCGCCGAAATTGTCGTCGTTGAACCAGACGAACCGCGTCCCGAAGTCCCGCTGCAGACACTCGATCTCGTCCACCACATCGACGGGCGACCGCACCCGCCACGCGTTGCCCACCACGCCCGGGGCCCGCGGCACATAGCAGAAGGTGCACTTCGCATGGCAGCCCCGGCTGGTGTACGTCGACGCGACGGGCGTCCGGATCCCGGCCTCCCGGTGCCGTAGCAGCACATCGCGGGCGGGCCAGGGTTCCGAGGTCAGGTCGGGGAGTTTGGGGGGTCCGCTGCTGCGGACGCGGTCGCCCTGCCAGTAGTAGAGGCCGGGGACGGTGCGCCAGTCGCGGTCGGCGGCGAGGGCGTTCATGAGGCCTTCGACGGTGAGTTCGCCTTCTCCGAAGGCGACGCAGTCGGCTTCGGGTATGCGTTCGGCGATGAGTTTGGCGTTGTAGGTGCAGAAGGCTCCGCCGATGGCGACGAAGACGTTGGGGTCGGCGGCGCGGACGCAGCGCAGGAGGCGTACGGCGTCGACGATGTGGAGGTCGTACATGATGCTGATGCCGACGAAGCTGGGGCGTTCGCGGCGGATGAGGTCGGTGATGGCTTCGTCGCTGGGGTTGCGTCCGTGGAGGTTGAGGGCTTTGACGGAGTATCCGCAGCCCCGCAGGTGCCCGGCGATGCACGCGAGCCCGAGGTTCTCCCGCACCTTCTCGTAGAACAGCCGCATGGCGGGGTCGAGCTTCAGGTACTCCTCGTCGTTGATCAGCACGTTCTGGTTGTTGATGCTGGCAAATCCGGTGAGGATCTCCCGCGGTGTCAGCAGGACCGCGTCTGCCATGCCGGCTCCTCTCCCTTCGGGGGGTTCGTGGCTGAGGACGTCAGGAGGAGCGCCGCGTTGTTGCCGCCGAAGCCGAAGTTGTCCACCAGCACGGAGCGGATGCCGTCGCAGGGTTCCGGGCCGGCCGGGACGCGGACGTGCCGGGTGTCCGGAGCCGACCGCAGCCCGGGGGTCCCGGGCACGACGCCGCGGCGGAGCGCCTGCACGGCGGCCGCCAGGGCGGGAAACACCGAGGCGTGCAGCAGGTGCCCGGCCGCGCCCTTGTACGAACTCACCGGCACGCCGCGCCACCCGCGTTCGGCACCGACGGTGTCCAGCGCCAGCAGCTCGGCCTCGTCGCCCTGGCGGGTGCCGGGGGCGTGGCCGTGCACATGGTCGACCCGGTCCGTCCCCGCCATGTCCAGGGCCGCCCGCATGCAGTCCGCGGCGATCTCCGCGCTCAGCGCGCTGGTGCCGCGGCCGCCCACCCGGCAGGCGATACCGCTGAGCGTCGCCGCCGGGCGGTGCCCGCGGGCCGCCGCGTGCTCCGCGGTCTCCAGCACGACGGCACCGGCGCCCTCACCGATCGTGACACCGCTGCGCTCCCGGTCGAACGGGCGGGCGGTGCGGGTGCTCGTCGCCCGCAGCACGTCCAGACAGGCGTAGTCGTAGACATTGAGTGCGGAGACACCCGTCACCACCGCCATGTCGGCGAGCCCGGACAGCAGCCACTCCCGGGCCATGGCCAGCCCGAACGCGCCGGACGCACAGGCGTGGGCCAGCAGGGCGGCGTTCCCGGGGGAGACCCCGAAGCCCTCGCCGTCCCATTCCTCCTCCAGGGATATCTCCCGGATCTGCGGGGCTCCGTCCACCGTCGGCAGGTGCGGCACGACCCCGGCGCCGACCAGCAGCGTCCGCTCCGGCAGCCGGGTCAGTCCGGCCCCGGCCAGGGCCTCCGTACGGGCCCGGTCCAGCAGGATCCGCCGTACCGGGAGCCCCGGCCCGGCCTCCGCCGCCGCCTGGCACACCGTCCGGCTCCGGAACCGTGCGGCGTCGAACCGGGTGAGCTCGGAGAGCGCCCGCCGCCCGGCCAGCAACTCCCGCCAGAACAGGTCCACTCCGTCACCGAACGCCGTCACCAGCCCGAGCCCGGACAGCACGACTCCCGACCCCGCCGCGTCGCCGGGCGACGGCGCCCCGGCGGGGGCCGCCACCAGGGTGGCCGTCACCAGACAGCCGCCGCTCTCCGGATCCCGCGCGAGCTCGCACACCACCATCGCCTCGTGCAGCCCCGCCGCGACCGCGCCGCGGGCCCAGCGCAGCGCCTGCTCCGCCGCGCCCCGGGGGCTGATCAGCACATGGCCCGCGCCGTCCCAGTCCGACCGCTCCGCGAACTCCTGGAGCAGTTGCGCCGGCTCCGGTGCCATCGACTCCGAGGGCCGCAGCCGGCGGCCGCCCGCCTCGGCCTCGACGCACCGCGCCACATAGCCGGAGGTCGTCGCCACGCAGTGGTCGGTGGCGGCCAGGAGCACGGGTGTCCCGCGGCGCAGCGGTGCCGGCAGCCCGCCCAGGGCCCGGGCCAGGACCTGCACCACCACGTCGGTCAGCGACTCCTCGCCGCCCGGAGCGGTGCGGCCCGCACGCGCCGGGACGCCGTCCGGTGGGGCCGCGCGCGTGGCGCCCAGGACGACCGTGTCCGGACCGGGAGCGGTCACCGTGCCGCCTCCCCGACCGGAGCGAGCCGCCCGGCCAGCTCCTGAAGACCCAGCCGGCCGAGCAGGTACTCGCCCACGGCGGTCAGCCCGGGATCGCCGTGCTGCTGCGCCACCAGCCGCCAGAAGTGCGGCAGCGCGGTGGACACATCGCGGCGGGCCACCGGCAGGTGGTACGCGCCGGCCGGAATCAGGCGGAAGTCCACGCCGTCCGCGGCGAGCCGGAGACCGAGCTCCAGGTCCTCGCCGCCCCACAGCGTGCCGTAGCGCTCGTCGAACCGCCCGGACCGGACGAACACCCCGCGCCGCATGCTGGTGTTGGTACCGATGCAGGACAGCCAGCTCAGATGCCGGTGGGCCGGATTCCCGGTCACCTTCCGGGCGGTGCTCTCGATGAACGAGCACCGCGGCCCGAACGAGCGGGCCACCCGCTCCGGATCCGCGACGTCCACGGGCCCGAGGCTGCGTCCGCGGGCACCGGTCAGCGCCTCCTCCAGCCGCAGGGTGTCCGGGGTCAGCGCGAACGCCGACAGATCGGTGACCCGGCCGTGCACCAGCAGCTCACGTGCCCCGGCGTGCGCCGCCAGGTGGGCCTCCAGAAGGCCTGGGGTGGCCACGGTGTCGTCGTCGAGGAAGAGCAGGATCTCGGAGCGGGCCAGCCGGGCACCGGCGTTGCGCGCGTGCGCGACGCCCCGTCCGCCGGTGTCGGCGACCCGGAGCGGGAGACCCGCCGGCAAGGCGTCGAGGACCTGCGCCACGGCTTCCCGGCCGGGTGCGTCGTTGACCAGGACGACCTCGAACCGGTCGCGGGGCAGCGTCTGGTGGAGCAGCGCCGTCAGGGTCAGCAGCAGCCGCGTGGTCCGGCCGCGCGTCGGTATGACGACGCCGATCGGCACGGGCGGGGCGTTCACGGTGCGGTCCACCCGGGCTTCCTCCACGGTCGAATGGGGAGTGCGGGGACTCATGACGCCCCGCCGCCCTCCGCTGCGGAGGGCCCGTCCGTGCCGCGGGTCACGAGACCGACGGGCTCCGGCCCACCTTCTGATCGAGGATGTAGGTGGCCAGCCCCTCGATGGAGAAGAGGGTCTCCTCCGTCAGGTCCTCGTCCTCGAAGACCACGTCGTACTTCTCCTCCAGGATGAGGAGGTACTCCAGGGCGTCCAGCGAGCTGAATCCGTACTGGTCGACCAGGCTCGTATCGGCGGCGGGCCCGGCGCCCTCCGGCTGCTGCCGGTGTTCCTCGGCCTTGGTCATCCCTGCCGCTATCTCATGCAGCTCTCGAATGAGTCCAGCGCGGTCCATGCCGTTCCTCCTGTGAAGGGTCGCTGCCTGACGGACCTCGGCGTCCGGAGCGGGTCATCGCCCCGGCACGACGGGTCGGTTCACTCGGACACCGACGCGAACTGCGTGGCGAGCTGCTGCTCGGTCCGCCCGCGGTAGGAGTCCATGCGGAAGTAGTGCTGCAGATCGCCACCGAACTCGGTCCGGTAGTAGAAGGAGGTCACCAGCGCCTCGGGGGTGGTGCGGACCGTCTCGCCCCGGCGCAGCGCCGCGATCAGCTCGGGCACGGGGTACTTGAAGGTGACGTCACTGCGCAGATACCAGCGGTCCCCGTACTTCTCGGTCACCGGGAGGTCCTCCTCGGGACCGGAGCCGTCGGGGAGCAGCCGTACCGGCTGGCACATGAGGTCGTACAGGAAGACCTCGTCGAGCAGCGGCAGCAGATCCTTCGGCAGGTCGGGCCGCATGGCCTCGTCCCACCAGCGCTGCAGCAGCCGCTTGGTGAGCAGACGCCAGACGTTGGGATCCACGTTCTCGCTCGCGGAACCGGCCGGCTGAGCCACGGCCGTGAGCTCCCGGGCGTCCGGGTCCTCGCAGTTCTCCACCCACTCGGAGAACTTCAGGATCACCGCGGACTGCGGCACCCCGGCAAGCTCGCGCAGCGCGACCCAGATGTTGTGCAGCCACAGACTGCGGGCCAGCACGCGGTTCCAGCAGATGAACCGGAGCATGCGCTCGTTGTCCTGGAGCGTCATGGTGTTGTGCGCCAGGACGTAGTCGAAGTCGTCGTTCTCGCCGCGCACCGTGACCAGACCGTGCTGCTCACGCTTGTCGTGGTAATCGGTGTTCGGCAGAATCATCAGCGGATGCACCGCGATGAACGGCGTATGCCGCGAGGCCCGGTCGTAGCCGTCGAGGAACGACTCGACCGTTTCCCCCGGCGCACCCCAGATCAGTTCCAGATACGGGGTGATGCCGTGGTCGGTCAGCCAGCCGACGAGATCCTCCCACTCGTTCAGCTTCATATTGCGCCGCCGCATCAGATCCAGGACGGAGTCGTCCATGGTCTGCAGGGCCAGGATGAAGGCGCTGTGCATCCCGGACTGCTTCATCTTGTCCATGATGCGGTAGAAGCCGGCCGACTTGTTCTTGGCCCAGGAGGTCTCGAGGCGCTTGGGGAATCCGTACTTGCTGCGCACGCGCAGCAGATCGTCCAGGAATTCCTCGTCCTCGCGCAGCAGGCCGAAGTTGGAGTCGCAGAGCATCAGCGTTTCCGCGCCGTGCCGGCCCAGGAGTTCGAGTTCCTCGCGCAGCCGCTCCCGTGAGAAGGCGCGCATCTTCTGCCCGGTGGCACCGCCCCAGTAACAGAAGGCGCACTTATAGGGGCAGCCGCGGTTGGTCTCCATGAGCGCGTAGTCGTAGAGGAACCGGCCCGCCCGGTCGACCAGCGGAACCGCGCCGCTGAGAATGGGGGAGGGGAGGGACTCCAGGTCCGTGATGCGTGCCCGCTCCTCGGTGGTGACGACCTCGCCGTCGGACCCGCGGAAGGAGACGCCCCGGATGCCGTGCAGCGCGGTGCGGGTGGCGCCGTCCAGATAGCCGTTCAGCAGCTCCGGGAAGACCAGTTCGCCTTCACCGTTCACCACCACGTCCACCTGCGGGTACATCCGGAAGACGCGCTCCGCCTGATGGGCGACGTGGTTGCCGCCGAAGACGACCCACCCGTCGGGATTCATCTGCTTGAAGGTCTCCGCGAGCACGCCGAACGTGCGGTAGTTCCAGCCCAGGACGGAGAAGCAGAGAATGTCGGGGCAGCCGTCCCGGATGAGATCCCGGCCCATGGCATTGATCCCCGCGTCACCCGGATAGTTCCGAATGGTGACGTCCATGCGACGGCGAATACGTTCGTCCCGGTCGGCGCATGCCTTGAGATATCCGACGGCCAGGGGCATCGAGGCGGCGGAATTACCCCACACACCTTGCTGGACAAGTAAGACACGAGACTTCACAACCGCGTTCCCCCGATCCTCATCCGCATCCACCGTGGCCAGGGACTTTCAGAGCCCGAGGCTACAACAGAAGAGGATCCGCGCAATGGGACCTCGTGCGGCGTGGGAGCGGGGTGTCCGGTTCCCGCCGCGTTCATGCCGCCGAATGGCCCACCGGGCCCCGGGGGCGCGGACGGCCGTCCGCCTCCCCGGCCACCCGGCCGTCGGGAGTCTGATGTGGGAAATCGTCGAAATGAATCTTGACCGCTTCCGGGGACCGGCGGGTGCGGAGATCTTGAAGGCGGGGAAGGAGGAGATTGGCCGGAACCAGCCGGGAAGCGCCGGAAGGCCAATGGGCCGGTGCCCGGGCCGTCCGGCCCTAATTTCAGCCACCTGTTCATTAAGGGTTTATTCCGCTCCGGGCCTGTGGAGAATCGAACCGTTCGTCTTCAGCGCGGCCGGGAGCCGGTGACGCGCGCCGTTTCACGGGCGGAATCCGGGGCCCCGGTTCGCCCGGATCCCGGACTCGGGCCAGGAGGCCACATGACGGAGGTTCCCGGCGCGTGGTGCCCCCTCGCTCTGCCGCACGCGGAGGTGGCCGGGAGCCGGATCCTGTGCCGGGGAGAGCCGGTCGAGGAGCTCGGCCACCCGCCCGGCTCGGCCGCCCGGCTGCTGGCCCGGTGCGACGGCAGCCGGCCGCTCGACGGCTTCACCGCGGCGGAGCGGAGCCTCCTCGGCACCTGGCAGCGGGACGGGCTGGTGGTGATGGCGCCGGACGGACACCCGGACCGCGCCGCACCGGACGCCCCCGTGGTGGTCTCCCCGCACCCCGACGACGCGGCACTGGCCCTCGGCGGCCTGCTGGCCCGCCGCGGCGGCCGGGTGCTCGACGTCTTCAGCGTGGAGACCTGGACCAAGGACCCGTACTACGCCGGGCGGCCCGCCCTGACGTCCCGTCTGCTGCTGGCGGAGGAGGCGGTCGCCGCCCGTGTCCTCGGCACGGACGTCGAACTCCTCGGCTTCGTCGACGCGGCGGACCGCGCACCGCGCGCGGAGCGGTTCTTCGCCGGGACGGCCCTGTCCGAGGCGTTCCCGGACGAGGAGCCCGGGCTGTTCGCCGAACTGACGACCCGGCTCGCCGGACTGCTGGACGGGGCCGCCGAGATCTGCGCACCGCTCGGCGTCGGCGGCCACGTCGACCATCTGGCCTGCCGGGAGGCGGTGATCGCGCTGCTGGCCCGGGGCGATCTCACCGGCGCCCGGGTGGTCTTCTACGAGGACCAGCCGTACTCGGTCTTCGGCTCCGCCGAGGAGGTGGCCCAAGGGCTCGCGGCCCGGCTGACGTCGCTCGGCCTCGGCGCGCTGCGCCCGGAGCTCTGCCCGATGGACGCCACGGCCGCCCTGGCCAAACGCGAGGCTCTGCGGGCATACCGCATCCAGGTCCGCCAGGGCGTCGTACGCCGCATCGCCCGGCACGGGGAACGCCTGGCGGAGCGCTCCGGCCACCCGGCGGCCGAACGGATATGGCCCCTCGTCAGCTGATCGTGCGCCGTGCCCGGATGGCACGGCGCGGGCACCACCCCAGACGCCGGCCCCGCGGGGGGACGGTCACCGAGCAGACGCGGCCCAGGCGCCGCCTTGTGAAGGGTGTCGAGATGTACGTACTGGCTCAATCCCTGGATCCGGCCGATCTGGACGTCCTCGGGGAGGCCTGCGCCGAACTGGGCCTCACCCTGCACGACTGTGATCCGGAGGCCGGATCCCCCGACTGGCCGGATGTCCTGCTCGCCTCGCTGCACGCCGTGGCCGCCACCGGGCCCGGACTGTCCGCGGCCGAGGTCAAGGGCCGGGGCGGATACCCGATCGCGGTGCTCGACAGCGTGTCCGCGACCGGGGTGCTGGCGGCGCTCTCCGACGGCTTCGCGCTCGCTCTGGCCAGTCCCCTCAAGCAGCACCGCCTCGTCGACAGCCTGGGATACCTCAAGTCCGTCACCCCGCCGGAGAGCACCCAGGTGCTGACGCTCGACGGCCGGGGCCGGCTGCACTCCCCGTCGAAGGCGGTCCCCGTCACCGACGCCGAGGCGGGCATGCTGCGACTGCTCGCCAGTCGCCCCGGACAGATCGTCCCGCGTCCGGACCTCACCGAGGCGACCGGGGGTGAGGACGTGAATCCGGTGTCCTCGGTCCTCAAGCAGAAGCTCCTCGACATCGACTCGGGAGCCAAGATCCTCAAGGTGCCGCACCTGGGCTTCCGCCTGGTGGGCACCGTCCGCGACCTGTCCACCGCCTCCACCGGCCACGAGAACGGATCCGCCACATGACCGAACGCGCCATCCCCGGGACCATGTCCGCCCGCACCGGAACGGCGGCCGGTGCGGCCGGACCCGGGACCGGCGCTCCCGGAACGGCGGCGGGGGCCGACGCATCCGCCGGCGCTCCCGGAACGGCCGTCGCCGCCGGGCCGTTGACGACGAACATCGGCCGGCAGCGCACCGCCGTGCCCGAGGACCGGTTCCGGCTGGTCGTGGTGACCGGAGCGCCCGGTGTGGGCAAGACCCGGCTGGCGCAGAGCCTGGTCGCCCGCTATGCCGTACCGGCCGCCGCCGTCGACTGCGATCCGGTGGTGCACCCCTGGGAGAGCTCCGAGAAGCTGTACGCGCTGATGGCGTCCACCCTGCGTGCCACCCTCCCCGTCTACCGGGCCTGGGGCGCCGGGGTGGTCGTGGTCAGCGGTGTCGTGCTCGCGGGGCGTGCCCTCGAACCGTTCCTGGAGGTGTTCGACGCACTCGGCGCGGAGTCCGTGATCTACGGTCTGCGCGCGGGCCCGGACGCACTCGCCGCCCGGATCCGCAAGGACCCGGGCGGCGAGCACTTCATCGAGGGCCGGCTGGCCGAGACCCACCTCGACGAGGAGGTGGCGCAGGTGCCGGGGGCCCGGCAGATCGACACCACCGACCTCGGCCCGGAGGAGGCCGTCGAGGCCGTCCTGGCCATGGAGCGGGCCGAGCTCGGGCCGGCCTGGCTCGGGCCGGCCCGCTGATCAGCGGAAGCGCCCGACCTGCAGCCCGCCGTGCCGTTCCGCCCGCAGGGAGAGCACGAACCCGTAGTAGTGCGTGGCGCCGATGCTCTCCACATAGGCCCGCACCTCGTCCCCCAGCGGGCCCGAGAGCTGCAGGTTCTCGTCCCGCGGGGCGAACGCGGGCCAGCGGGGCGGCGTCGACGGGCGGAGGAGCAGCCGGCCGGAGACGCCGAGCCGGTTCATCTCCGCCTCCAGCTCCGGGATGAAGAACGGCGCACGCTCGTCCCCGTAGGCCGCGGCCTGGAGCAGGGCCTCGCCCGCATCGGTGAGCAACCCGGGTGTCCGGCGCAGCAGCTCCCAGAAGAACTCCAGCCCGTCCAGGCCGGCTTCACCGGCCAGCCAGCCCAGCGAACCCCGGCGCAGCGGCAGACAGGGCGGATTGGAGACGACCAGATCGAACCGGGAGTCGAGCGCGAGGGACATGATGTCGCCCTCGGCGGTGCGCACCCGGTCGCCCAGACCGTTCAGCCAGGCGTTGAACGTGGCCGCCGCCGTGCACTCCGGGTTGACGTCCACGGCCAGCAGGTCGGCGCCGTTCCGGGCGGCCGACAGGCCGAGGATCCCGGTGCCGCAGCCGAGGTCGAGCGCCGAGCGCACCTCCCGGCGGGCGGCCACCAGCCGGGCCAGGGTCATGGAGTCCGTACCGACCCAGGGGGCGTACGACCCGACGTCGCGGCCCGCGGCCCGCCACGCCGCGAGGAGGGTCAGGCCCTCCCCGCGGACCAGGCAGTACTCGGCGGACAGCTTTCCGGACTCCTGGTGGAGCACACCGCAGCGCAGCAGCAGATCCAGCAGCGGACCGGGGAGTTGCGACCGGGCGTCGGCCTCCGTGACCGGCTCCCCGAGGACGAACAGCGAGGCGAGCAGGGATTCCGCGGACATCGTGCGGGCGATCGTGGCGAGGGTTTCGGTGTTCCGCCAGGGAGCCAGCTCACCGAGCCAGTCCCCGGCCAGGGTGAGCAGGTCGTGGTGCGGCAGTGACAACAGTCTCGCCGCACCGGCCTCCGTCAATTCCCCGGCCGAGATCTCTTCCACGGAAATCATGCATTCTCCTCACACACCAGGTGCGTCGGTCGGTGATGTCGGTCGGGATCAGGCCGGGTGGCCGGCCGGGGTGAAGATCGGCTCGAAAGCAGCCTTCAACTCGTTCAGCCGGGCCAGCGCCTGAGGGCCTGCGTAGGGTGCACACCGGGCGATCTCCGCCTCGGAGATCTGCCCGAGGAGAAAGAGGTTCACCACATCGATCGGCCCGGTGCAGCTCTTGCAGTAGGGGAACCTCGGGCGGGGCTGCATGAACATCTCGTAGTGCTGGTGCTTGCCGAACTGCTCGGGAATCAGCTGGGGATCCTCGGTGATATTCCCCATCGGTTTCAGCCAGGCATACGGACAGCAGGAGACGTCTCCCTGTCCGAAGAGCTGCACCATGGTGGCGGTCGCGTAGCACCGCAGCGTGCGGACGCCGGTGCGCAGCTGATTGCCGATGTGCTCGACGAAGGCCCGCGGCGGAAGGACCTGTTCCAATTCGTCGTAGCGCTCCAGCAGCGGCCGGAAATGGTCCCCGAGCGCCGGGGCGAGGGAATCCTTGGCGTCGCCCCTGACCGGGAAGAAGTACAGCATCGCGCCGGAGCCGTACCGCTCCAGCAGAAACGCCGCGAAATCCGCCTGGCCGGTGACGTTCTTGTCGGAGAGAACCGACTGGATCTCGATGGGGATGCCCAGCTCCACCGCGTGGTCCAGGTGCCGCATGATGACGTCGAACAGCCGGTGCTGCTTCGGCGGCAGCCGGTGCGCGTTCATCTCCAGGGTGTGCCCGTCCAGGGAGAGGCAGAGCTGGACGTTGCCCAGCGCGGCCAGCGCCTCCAGCCGCGGCGGCGTGAGGAAGACGCCGTTGGTGATGACCTGGACGACCTCGTACTTGCTGCTGCACTCCTCGACGAATTCGGTCGAACCCTTCAGCCAGAAGAACTCGCCGCCGCTGAGCCGCATGATCGGACTGTCCACCTGACGGTGATATCCGTCGAGAATCCGGTGCCAGTCCTCACGCCGGTCCGTGGTCAGCCTGAGCCGGGCGTCGGGAACGTTCATCAGGAGATTGAAGTCCTCGGTCAAGCAGTAGGAGCAGCGCATCTGGCACAGCTGCTCCTCGATGACCATGTCGTTCATGAGGAGTTTCAGACGCTCCTGGCCGTCACGGTGCTCGAACATCGCATTGCGAAAGTCGTTCTTCAGCGCCACGCTCATCACCATTCCGGATTTGTCCTGCGCTGACCCTGACCGTAGCCTGCGAGTGTAGGTTTCGGCCGAGTGGACGGTCAACGGCTGTTCTCGGCACATGCGGACGTGATCCGGAAAGCGTCCGGAACTCGACCGTCGTGGCTCAACTTGCCCTCTGGACCGGTGTGGTGGGCAGTTGTAACGTCTCGCCCGCGTGGCGCATTCCCACATTCTTGCAATCGCGGTGCGGCGGCCCCTTTCGGCCTGCCGCCGCGAGAACCCGCCTGTACTGAGTTAGGACGGCTGCATGCTCGCTCTTGGGCTCGGCGGATCCAATCACGACTTCTCGGCCTGTCTCGTCGAGGACGGCGAAGTCAGCGTCGGTATCGAGGAAGAACGTCTGACCCGTCGGAAGTACGCGGTCAACGTCAACTCACTGGCCAACCGCGGCTGGCGGTACTGTCTCGAAACGCACGGGGCCCGGCTCGACCGGGTCGAGGCGATCGTGGCCGACGACACCCTGCTGCCCACCTGCTACTTCCCCTTCCGGCGCCGCACTCATCTGATCAGGCATCACCTGGCGCACGCCGCCAGCGCCTTCCATCCCTCGCCCTACCACGAGGCCGCCGTCCTGGTGGTGGACGGCGCCGGCAGCCTCTTCGAGGGCCAGGGGGTCGAGACCATGACCCTCTCCGTCGGCGAGGGCGTCGGCATCACCGAGCTGTCGAAGGTCTACGGCACCAACTGGAGCACCGACGGGCTCCGCGCCGACCGGGTCTACCAGGCGGGCGACAGCGACCACTCGCTGGGCTTCATGTACAAGGCGGTCAGCCGGGCGATCGGCTTCACCCTCTACGAGGAGGGCGCCTGGTACCTGACCGAGGACGGCAAGACCATGGGCCTCGCCCCGTACGGCACCGACCGCTACCGGGACGCGTTCCACCGCCATCTCGACCTGCTCGACGAGGGCCGGTTCGCGCTGCACCTCAAGGACGGCGGGCTGCTGGACTTCGTCGAGCACGCGCTCGACGGGCTCGACGGCGACGAGCGCTTCTCCCGCGGCGCCGACCTCGCCTGGGCCGCCCAGGACCTGCTGGAGACGGCCGTGCTGCACGCCGCCCGCTGGCTGCACCGGCAGACCGGACTCAGCCGGCTGTGCCTGGCCGGCGGTGTCGTCCTCAACTCGGTCGCCAACGGCAAGATCCTCCGGGAGACGCCGTTCACCGAGATCTTCGCCCAGCCCGCGGCGGGCGACAACGGCTGCGCTGTCGGCTGCGCCTACTACGGCTACCACGTGCTGGGGGACAACCCGCGCCCGCGCGCGCCCAAGCCGGGGGCCGGGCCGCGCGCCCCCCGGCCGCAGAAGCACACCTACCTCGGCCGGACCTACGGCACCGACGAGGTGCGTGCCGCGCTCGACGCCTCGGGCCTGCCCTACCGGCAGGTGTCGGACCCCGCCCGGCTGGCCGCGGAACTCCTCCCCGGCGGCGCGCTCATCGGCTGGTTCACCGGCGGCTCCGAGTTCGGCCCGCGGGCCCTGGGCCACCGGAGCATCCTCGCGGACCCGCGCCGTGCGGAGATGAAGGACATCCTCAACAGCAAGGTGAAGCACCGCGAGTGGTTCCGGCCCTTCGCCCCGGCCGTCCTCGCCCACCGCGCCGCCGAGTACTTCGACCTCGACATCGAGTCGCCGTACATGCTCATCGTCGCCCCGGTGCGGGAGGACAAGCGGGACGAGGTTCCGGCCATCACCCATGTCGACGGCACCGCCCGGGTCCAGACGCTGACCCCCGGCGCCAACGGCAGCTTCTACGAGCTGGTCGAGCGCTTCGGTGAGCTCACCTCGGTCCCGGTGGTGCTCAACACCTCCTTCAACGACCGCGGCGAGCCGATCGTGGAGACCCCGCGGGAGGCGCTGGCCTTCTTCGGCCCCAGCAAGCTCGACTACCTGTTCCTGGAGGATTTCCTGGTGTGCCACAGCGCCACCGACCTCGACGCCGCGACCGGACGGACGGCCGGATGACCGCCCCCGAGCCGCGGTACGAACCGGCGCGCGCCCTCGCCCTGTGGGGCGAGGAGGAGATCGCCGCCGCCGTGGAGGTCCTCCGGTCGCGGTCGCTCTTCCGCTACTACGGACCGGACCTGCGGCACCGGGTCGACGCCTTCGAGGCCGAGTTCTCCGCGGTGACCGGAGTGCCGCACACGGTGGGCGTCTCCTCGGGCACCGCCGCACTCACCGCGGCCATGGTCGGGCTGGGCATCCCGGAGGGCGCCGAGGTGATCGTCCCCGCGGTGACCTTCATCGGCTCGGTGAACGCGGTCGTCCAGGCCCGGGGCATCCCGGTGTTCGCCGAGGTCGACGACTCCCTGACCCTCGACCCCGAACGGCTCGACGAACTCGTCACCGAGCGGACCTGGGGCATCATGCCGGTCCATCTCGCCAACGCCGCCGCGGACATGCGGCCGATCGCCGAGGTGGCCCGGCGGCACGGGCTGCGGGTCGTGGAGGACGCCGCCCAGGCGGCCGGGGTCCACTACGGGGGACGGCCGGTGGGCGGCCTCGGGGACGCCGGAGCGTTCAGCTTCCAGCTGGAGAAGAACCTCACCGCCGGGGAGGGCGGCGCCGTCACCGTCGGGGACCCTGCGGTCTACGACCGGGTGGCCCGGTTCCAGGACCAGGGCGGCCAGTTCACCACCGGGCGCGGCGGTGACCGCGGCGCCTCGGCCGAGGCGCCGTTCCTCGGCGCGAATCTGCGGATGACCGAACTGACGGGCGCCGTCCTGTCGGTGCAGCTCCGCAGGCTCGGGCCGATGCTGGAGCGGCTGCGGAACATCGCCCGGCACGTCCGCCGGGAGACCGCAGACCTGCCGGTGCGCTGGCGCCGGCTCCCGGACGAGGCGGGCTCCGGGGGCGACCTCACGCTCCTGCTCGCGTCCCGCCTGGAGGCACGGCAGTTCGTGGCCGCGCTGACCGCCGAGGGCATTCCGGCCCACACGATGTACCAGGGCCAGGCGGTGTACGCCAACCGGGCCGTCCGCGAGGGGCGCACCCCCTGGGGCGTGGCGTGGGACCGGCCCGCGCGCTGCCGGGCCAGCGAGGGCCTCATCGGACGCTCGGTCACCGTCGGCCTGGGGGCCACGATGACCGACGGCGATGTCGACGCGCTCGTCGCCGCGTTCCGCAAGGCCTACGAAGGGCTCGCACCCGCGGCGGGCTGACCGCGGGGAACCGGCGGTGGGGGGGGGGGGGGGGGGCCCCCCCCCCCCCCCCCC
>NZ_JBYITE010000049.1:0-54869 GCF_057709105.1 Streptomyces sp. bgisy100 | reverse complement strand
GGAACGTATATTTACGGCCCGGGGGGCCACAAATACACGGAAGCTTCCGGAACCCCCCACCCCTGCGCCCCCACCCCCTTGCGCTCACCCGGCCCTGCGGCCCCCGCTGCCGTCATGTTTGGAGCGGGCCGGCGGCACCGCGCCGTCACGTTCACCTCGTCCCGCTGCCCTGTGCCCTTGCTTTCGCCCGGTGCCTGTGGCACCGCGCCCTGCAGCGTCGTCGCGTCCGCGCAGCGCCCCATGTGTTGGGTTCAACTGGTCCTGCGGGGCTGCTTCTTCACGCCGGCTGGGGTGCTGGTTCGTAGCGGTCGGCGTCGAAGCGTTGGAGTGGGTCTCGTAACCCTGAGGTCAGCGCTGCGGCGGGGCCTCCGTGCGGGCCTAGGTTTCCCTGGGGCGCTACGGCGGTTGCGGAGGTGGTTCGGCCAGGTCTCCGAGGCGGATCGGTTGGGCGATCGGGCGGCGGTCCGACGGGGGGAGGCCCGCGAGTTCGGCGGTGTTGCGGCCGCAGATCCGGCCCTGGCAGAGGCCGAGGCCGGCGCGGCTGGTGAGTTTCAGGACCCGCATGCCGTCGGCGCCGCGGTCCCGGAGTGCGGCCCGCAGGTCGCCGTAACCGACCTCCTCGCAGCGGCAGATGAGGGTGTCGTCGGTGAGCCAGCCGCGCCAGCCCGGGCGGACCGGGTGGGCCGCGGCGAGCGCGGCGGCGAACCGGCGGCCGGCCCGGACGCGGGCCGCCGCGCGCGGTGTGTTCGCGCCGATGGCGGCCGCGCCCGCCACGGTGCCCTCGGCCGCCGCGAGGTCCGCGCCGCCGATGCCGGTGATCTCGCCCGCCGCGTACACCCCGGGCACCGAGGTGGCCTGGCGGGCGTCGACCGCGACGACCGGGTGGCCGTCCGGGCCGGGGCGCAGGGAGCAGCCCGCGGCGACGGCCAGTTCGAGCTGCGGGGTGAAGCCGAAGCCGACGCAGACGGCGTCCACCCCGTCGACGCGCCGGAGAGCGCGGATGTTCCAGTCCCGGTCCAGGCGGGCCACGGTCACCGCCTCGACGCGGTCCGCGCCGTGCGCCGCGACCACCGCGGTGCGGTGGCGGTACGGGACGTTCCGGCGGGCCAGCCGGGCGGTGTACGCGGCGAGTTCGGGGAGTTTGGCGCGGCCGTCCCGGAGCGCGGTGACAGGCCGGCGCAGCCAGCGGGCCGGCGTGCCCGCCTCGTACACGCCGAGCACCTCGGCGCCCGCGTCCAGCAGGGCGGACGCGACGGGGAGCAGGAACGGGCCGGTGCCGGAGAGGACCACCCGGCGGCCCACCGCGAGCCCCTGTCCCTTGGCCAGTGCCTGGGCGGCGCCCGCGGTGCAGACGCCGGGCAGGTCCCAGCCGGGGAAGGGCAGCGCCCGGTCGTACGCGCCGGGGCAGAGGATCAGCGACCGGGCGTCCAGGGTGTCCACCGGCCGGGCGGCGTCGGCGGGCCCCTGCTGGGTGTGGATCCGGTGGGTGCCGTCCGGGCCCGGTTCGACGGCCCAGACGGACGTGTGCGGGCGGTGGTAGATCCGGGGATGGGCGAGCACCGCCCGGGCGGATGCGGCAGGTGTTCCGGTGGGCGCCTGCCGGTGGAACTGGCCGCCGGGGCGGGCGCCGTTGTCGAGCAGCACGACGTCCGCGGCGGCGCCGGCGGCGAGGGCCGCCGCCATCCCGGCGGGCCCGGCTCCCACCACGACCACGGCGTTCATGACGCGGTGCCGATGGCGTCGCCGTCGGCCGCCTCGCGGAGGCAGGCGCGGACGTCCGGCAGGCCGTTGACCGTCACCAGGCAGTCGTGGCAGACCCCGATCCCGCAGAAGACGCCGCGCGGCCGGCGGCCGGTCCGGGTGGTGCGCCAGGAGGTGCGGCCCGCGGCCAGGAGCACCGCCGCCACGGTCTGTCCCGGCCGGAAGCCGCGCGGCTCCCCGTCGACGGTCACTGTGGGCACGGCGGTTCCTCCAGTCCCGGACGGTCCACCCGGAACGGCTCCGGGTCCAGATGCGGCCGCTCCCCGGCGTACAGCTCGGCGAGCAGTTCGCCGGTGGCCGCGGCCAGGCCGATTCCCGCGCCCTCGTGGCCGGTCGCGTGCCACAGCCCCGGCCGCCGCGGGTCCTCGCCGATGACCGGCAGATGGTCCGGGGTGTACGGGCGGAACCCGCCGTAGGCGCGCATCACCGGGACGTTCCGCAGGCCGGGGAAGAGGACGGCCGCCCGGCGGGCCAGACGGCGCAGGACGTCGATCCGCACGGCGTCGTCGAAGCCGGCGCGCTGCCGGCTCGACCCGATGAGGACGGTGCCGGCCCGGGTCGACTCCACCACGGTCGAGGTGCTCAGGTCCGCGTCGTCGCTGCCGACCGCGCCGACGTACCCGGCGTCGTACACCTTGTGCCGGACGGTGCCGGGCGGCAGCGGGGCGGTGACCAGGATCATTCCGCGCCGCGGCAGGACGGGCAGCGGGGCGCCGGCCGCGGCGGCGAAGGTCGCGGTCCACGGGCCGCAGGCGCTCACCACCGCGCCGCAGGGGATGGTGCCGGAGCGGGTGACCAGGCCGGTGACCCGGTCGCCACTCCGGTCGACGCCGACCGCTTCGATGCCGGTCCGGACCTCCCCGCCGCGGGCGCGGACCGCGGCGAGCAGTGCGGTGGCGGCCAGCACCGGCTGGAGCTGGGCGTCCTCCGGATAGAACACCGCGCCGCGCACCTCCGGCGTCAGGCCCGGTTCCCGGGCCGCGGCCTCGGCCGGGGTGAGTGCCTGGGCGGTGACGCCGGCGGCGCGCTGGGCCGCGGCGAACTCCGTGAGGGCGCCGGCCTCCTCGGGCCCGGTGGCGACGACCAGCCCGCCCTTGGGCTCGTACTCGCAGGCGGCGTCCGGGCCCAGTTCGTCCGCGAGGGCGGCGAGCAGCCGCGGCCAGCGGCGCAGGGAGGCCTGGGCGAGGGCGAGTTCGGGGCCCGGCGGCTTGTCGGAGACCAGGAGGTTGCCCTCGCCGCACGCGGTGGTGCCGGAGGCGAGCGGACCGCGGTCCAGGACGGCGACCCGTAAGCCGCGGCGCGTCAGGGCCTCGGCGCAGGCCGCGCCGGTGATGCCGCTGCCGACGACGATCACGTCGGGGTGTTTCCGGAGGACGAGCATGCACCGCACCGCCGTTCTCTAGAAAGAACGGCAGTGACGTTAGTGCGGCGCCGTGGAGCGGTCAATGCCCTCGGGGTACTCGATCAGCAGCACCGAGGAGACCGGCGTGTCGCCCGCGGCCTCGTAGATGTGCGGACGCGCCCCGGGCAGGCAGACGTAGTCGCCGGGCCCCAGCTCGTACGGGTCCTCCGGCGGGCCGACCCGCAGCACCCCCGCGGTGACCACCACGTGCTCCACGCCGGGATGGCCCTCGGAGTGCTGCCGGGCCCCGGGGCGCACCCGCTGGTCGTAGACCTCCAGCACCCCGCCCCGGGGTTCGATCCGGCGCAGGATCCGCAGGTCCACGGCCTCGCTGCTCAGCACTTCGAGCCCGGCGGAGCGGACGAGCAGCACGTCCGGTTCGGTGCGCTCGGTCAGCAGATCGGAGACGGGCACCTTGAGAGCGTTCGACAAACTGAACACTGTCTGGATCGTGGGGTTGCCGAGCCCCGCCTCCAGCTGGGACAGCGCGCTCTTGGCCACGCCCGACCTGCGGGCGACCTCGGACAGCGACAGCCCCCGCTCCGTGCGCAGGGCACGGAGGTTCGCCCCCAGCATCCGCCCCGCCCGCCCCTGCTCCCCGGCCACGGCTCCTCCTCGGTCGGCGGCCGCCACTGTATCCGGGTCATTTCTGGCCAGAGGTGGCGGGCGGATGGTGGAGTGGCCTTATGAGCACCTCGGACAGGAACACCACGGCGGGGGACATCGCGGCGGGAGACATCACCGGCGGGGGCATCGCGGCCGGCGGCCACGAGCAGCGCGCGGCGCGGCGGGAGCGGGCCGTACGGGCCGCCGTCGAGCAGGGCCTGATCGGGACGGAGGAGCCGGTCGTCGGGCTGCTGGACGTGGCCGGCATCCGGGAGTCGGCCGCCGCGCTGCGGGCGGCGTTCGACGAGGTCACCGCCCCCGGCACCCCTGTACTGCACGCCTTCGCGGTGAAGGCCGCGCCCCTGGTGCCGGTGCTGCGGCTGCTCGCCGAGGAGGGGGTGGGCTGCGAGGTGGCCAGCCCCGGGGAACTGGCGCTCTCCCGCGCGGCCGGGGTGCCCGTGGGCGACACCGTGCTGGACTCCCCCGCCAAGACGCCCGCCGAGCTGCGCGAGGCGCTGGAGCTGGGCATCGCCCTCAACGCCGACAACCCCCAGGAGCTGGCCCGGATCGACGCGGCGGTCGCCTCCGCGCCGAGCCGCTCACCGCTCGGACTGCGGGTCAATCCGCAGGTCGGCGGCGGTTCCATCGGCGCGCTGAGCACCGCCACCGCCACCTCCAAGTTCGGGGTCGCCCTGCGCGACGAGGGGGCTCGCGACTGGGTGCTGCGCGCCTACGCGGAGCGGCCGTGGCTGACCCGGCTGCACGCCCACACCGGTTCCCAGGGCGTCCCGCTGGAGCTCATGGCGGAGGGCGTACGGGCCACGTACGAGCTGGCCGAGGAGATCAACGCGGCGGCCGGGCGGCGGCAGGTCGACACCCTGGACATCGGCGGCGGCCTCCCGGTCAACTTCGGCTCCGACGAGACGACCCCCACCTTCCGGGACTACGCGCAGGTGCTGCGGGACACCGTCCCCGGGCTGCTCGACGGCCGGTACGGGCTGGTCACCGAGTTCGGCCGGTCGCTGCTGGCCAAGAACGGCCTGGTCCTGGCGCGGGTGGAGTACACCAAGAGCGCGGGCGGACGCCCCATCGCCGTCACCCACGCCGGGGCCCAGCTGGCCACCCGCACGGTCTTCGTCCCCGACGCCTGGCCGCTCCGGGTGGAGGCGTACGACGCGCAGGGCCGGCCCAGGACCGGACCGGCCGTCGCCCAGGACGTCGCCGGGCCCTGCTGCTTCGCGGGCGATCTGGTGGCCGAGAACCGCCCCCTGCCGCCGGTCGAGGCCGGTGACCTCGTCGCGCTGCTCGACACCGGCGCGTACTACTTCACCAACCACTTCGCCTACAACACGCTGCCGCGCCCGGCGGTGCACGGCTTCACCGGCGGGCCCGCGGAACCGGTGCGCTTCGCGATGGCACGCCCCCAGCAGACGGTGGAGGAGCTGGTCGCGGAGAGCGGGGGCGGCTTCCGGGACGCCTTCACGGGGGCGTGACGGGGACGTGACGGGGAGGGGTGACGGCGGGCGTTTGACGGCGGCGATCCGACGGCCGGGCGCGCGACCGGACGTTCCCCCGGCTGCCTGGCGGACGGGCCGGGGCGTGACGGGCTGAGGCGTGACGGGCCGGGCCGCGCACCCCGGCGGGCGCTTCTCAGTCCACGAACAGCCCGCGCGCCGCGGCCCGTGCGTCGAACTCCTCCAGGCTCGCCTGCGCGTCCGGCAGCGCGTCGCACATCGCCTCCAGCAGGACCCGCCCCAGCAGCATCGGCGCGCAGGCCGTGTCGAAGGCGAGCCCGGTGCCGACGGCCGCCGGCAGCAGCAGATCGGTGTGCCCGGCCACCGGGGCGAAGGCGCTGTCGGCCACGGTGACCACGGTCAGGCCCGCCTCCCGGGCGTGTTCCAGGGCGTCCACGACCTCCCGCGGGTGGCGTGGCAGCGCGAAGCAGAGCAGGGCGTTCGCCCCTGCCCGCGCCGCGGCGTCGATCCGGTCGGCGAGCATCGTGCCGCCCTCGTCGAGCAGCCGGACGTCCGGGTGCACCTTGGCGGCGAAGTAGGCGAAGCCGCGGGCCTGCGCGGAGGCCGCCCGCAGCCCGAGGACCGGCAGCGGACGGGATCCGGCCAGCAGCCGTCCCGCGCGCTCCACCGGCGCGGGGTCGGCGAGCAGCGCCGCGAGGTGCCGCAGATTGCCGATCTCGGCCTGGACCGCCTGCTGGTACTCGTTGAGCGCCGCCGCCTCCGCCTCCGGCCGCTCCGCGGGGGCGACCTCGCGCAGGTGCCGGCGGAGCGCCGGGTAGCCGTCGAAGCCCAGGGCGACCGCGAACCGGGTCACCGACGGCTGGCTGACCCCGGCGAGTTCGGCCAGCTCGACGCTGGAGAGGAAGGGGACGTCCGCGGCCCGCCGCACCATGCAGTGGGCGATGCGCCGCTGAGTGGGCGTCAGCCGGTGCCCCTCGAAGAGCTGTTGCAGCCGGGCGGCCGCGCCCTCCGCGCCGCCGGTGTCCGCGTCGCTCATCCGGTCCTCCTGTCCGTCGTGCGCCGAGCTCCGCCCGCGGTCCGGTGGGCGAGCGGGGATCCGGCCGCGTCCCGCCGTCCGGCCCCGGGCCGGGAGGCCGTTGCCGTCCCGGCCCGGGTGCGGCGGCGGCAACTATTCAGCCACCATGAGCTCTGCATGACCATATACAGGCAGCCCCGCTCGGCGCACCCTTCCGCGTCGCCGTGACCCGCCCGCACCCGACGCTCAGAGCGGCGGCAGCAGGCGCTTCTGCGGCTTGCCCATGGCGTTGCGGGGCAGCGCCTCCAGGAAGACCACCCGGCGCGGGCGCTTGTGGGCCGACAGGTGCCCCGCCACGAAGTTGATCAGCTCGTCCTCGCCGGTCCCGTCGGCCACGACATAGGCCACGATCTGCTGCCCCAGGTCGTCGTGCGGGACGCCGACGACGGCCGCCTCCCGGACCGCGGGGTGGTCCAGCAGGGCGTTCTCCACCTCGCCCGCGCCGACCCGGTAGCCGCCGGACTTGATCAGGTCGGTGGAGGCGCGGCCCACGATGCGGTGGGTGCCGTCGGGCTCGACGGCGGCGATGTCGCCGGTGCGGAACCAGCCGTCGTCGGTGAAGGACGCGGCGGTCGCCTCGGGCCGGCCGAGGTAGCCGCTGAACAGGGTCGGGCCGGTGAGCTGGAGCTCCCCGATCCCGCTCCCCTCCTCGGCGACGACCCGGGTCGCGATGCCGGGCAGCGGGGTGCCGACGCAGCCGGGCCGGCGGTCGCCGTCGGCCCGCGCGCTGACGGTGATCAGCGTCTCGGTCATGCCGTACCGCTCGACCGGCCGGTGCCCGGTCAGCTCCGCCAGGTCGCGGAAGACGGGGGCGGGCAGGGCCGCGCTGCCCGACACCAGCAGCCGGGCGCCGCTCAGCGCCCGTGCGGCGCCGGCGTCCCCGGCGACCCGCCCCCACACCGTGGGGACGCCGAAGTACAGGGAGCCGCCCGCCGCCGCGTACGCCTCCGGCGTCGGCCGGCCCGTGTGGACCAGGCGGCTGCCGACTCGTAGCGCCCCCAGGACGCCCAGCACCAGGCCGTGCACATGGAACAGCGGCAGCCCGTGGACCAGGGTGTCACCGGGCGTCCACGCCCACGCCTCGGCCAGGGCGTCCAGATCGGCGGCGACGGCCCCGCGCGGGATCAGCGCGCCCTTGGGGGCACCGGTCGTGCCGGAGGTGTAGAGGATCAGCGCGGTGGTGTCCGGCGCGGGCTCGGCCTTGTTCCAGTCGGCCCGCTCCCGGACGTCCACCGGAACGCCCTCCACGCCGTCCGTGCCGTCGGCCCCCAGCAGCAGTTCGGCGCCCGAGTCCCGCAGGATGTGGCTCCGCTCGGCGGGCCCGGCGTCGGGCGGCAGCGGGACGACCGGAACCCCGGCCAGCAGCCCGCCGACCACGGCCACCACGGTCTCCAGCGAGGCGTCGGCCCGTACGGCGACGGCCGAGGCCCCCGCGATCCGTCCGGCGACCGCGCCGGCCGCCCCCACCAGCTCCTCCCGGGAGGAGGAGCGCCCGGCGACGGTGAGCGCGTCGGGACGGTCGGCGCCGTACGGCCCGGCCAGGGAGGGCAGCAGAACTCCGGTCACGGATGCGCTCCTTCACCCCGGGGACTCCCCCGGTTCGGATGGGGGCCGGGGCCCCCGTTGCGGTCACCGTGACCGTAGCGCGCGGGGCGCGGCGGGCCGGAGCCGGGGAACCGTGACGCCGGGAGCCGCGCACGCCGAAAGCCCTGCGGCCCCGGCCGGAGCCGGGGCCGCAGAGGGGAAGCGGATGAGCGGGGACCGCCGCACCCCGGCCGGGAGACCGGGGGCGGGACGACGGCGGTCCCCGCGGGGGACGCGGGCCGGGTCAGGGCCGGTCTGCCACGTCCGGGCGCCATGGAGGTCCGGGAGCCGCTCCGGAGGTCCTGGGCGCCGCCTGTGGAAGCCGGTGTCGTCCTTGCCGACATCCCCTACGGTGCCCCACCCGTGTTAAGTCCGTGCTGCGGGTGCGTGACGCATACGTACCTCTTACGCGAAGGCCCGGCCCGGCAGGGTCATTTGGCGTCCTTCGCCAGGAACGCGAGCAGGTCCTGCCGGCTCACCACACCCTTCGGCTTGCCCTCCACCAGCACGATCGCGGCGTCGGCCCGCTCCAGCACCGACATCAGGTCGGCGACCTGCTCGCCGGAGCCGACCTGCGGCAGCGGCGGGCTCATGTGCTTCTCCAGCGGGTCGGTGAGCGACGCGCGCTGGGCGAAGAGGGCGTCCAGCAGCTCCCGCTCCACCACCGAGCCGATGACCTCGGCCGCCATCACATCGGGGTGACCCGCGCCGGGCTTCACGATCGGCATCTGCGAGACGCCGTACTCGCGCAGCACGTCGATGGCCTCGCCGACCGTCTCGTCCGGGTGCATGTGGACGAGCGAGGGCAGCGCGCCCTCCTTGTACGCCAGCACGTCGGCGACGCGGGCGCTGGTCCCGGCCTCCTCCAGGAAGCCGTAGTCCGCCATCCACTCGTCGTTGAAGATCTTGCTGAGGTAGCCGCGGCCGCTGTCCGGCAGCAGCACGACCACCACGTCGTCCGGGCCGAGGCCCTCGGCGACCTTCAGCGCGCCGACGACCGCCATGCCGCAGGAGCCGCCGACCAGCAGGCCCTCCTCCTTGGCGAGCCGGCGGGTCATCTGGAAGGCGTCCTTGTCCGAGACGGCGACGATCTCGTCGGTCACCTTCGGGTCGTACGCGGTGGGCCAGAAGTCCTCACCGACGCCCTCGATCAGGTACGGCCGGCCGGAGCCGCCGGAGTAGACCGAGCCCTCCGGGTCCGCGCCGACGATCCGCACCCGGCCCTCGGAGATCTCCTTGAGGTACCGGCCGGTGCCGCTGATCGTGCCGCCGGTGCCGACACCCGCGACGAAGTGCGTGATCTTCCCCGCCGTCTGCTCCCACAGCTCCGGGCCGGTGGTCTCGTAGTGCGACCGCGGGTTGTTCGGGTTGCTGTACTGGTCGGGCTTCCAGGCGCCGGGCGTCTCCCGGACGAGCCGGTCCGAGACGTTGTAGTACGAGTCGGGGTGCTCGGGGTCGACGGCGGTCGGGCAGACCACGACCTCCGCGCCGTACGCCCGCAGCACATTGATCTTGTCGGTGGACACCTTGTCCGGGCAGACGAAGATGCACTTGTAGCCCTTCTGCTGGGCCACGATCGCCAGTCCCACCCCGGTGTTCCCGGAGGTGGGCTCCACGATGGTGCCGCCGGGCTGCAGCGCGCCGGACTCCTCGGCCGCCTCGATCATCCGGACGGCGATGCGGTCCTTCACGGACCCGCCCGGGTTGAAGTATTCGACCTTGGCCAGGACGGTCGCCTGGATGCCCTCGGTCACGTTGTTGAGCCGCACCAGCGGGGTGTTGCCGACGAGCTCAATCATCGAATCGTGATACTGCACGACGTTCTCCAAGTCAGGCGGGGTCTCCGCGGTCGGGCGGGCAGCCGCTCTCGCGGGCCCGTGCCTGCCCAGCCTATTCCGCCCGGGCCCGCCGTACGGAGGCGTTGCGGGACCGGCCGCACGGGGCACCTAACCAGTGGCACGGTCGGACAGCGGGAGGCGGGCCGGACACATGTCGATGTCGAGGGCGAGGGTGGCGCGGCGGATCGCGGCAGCGGCGGCATACGGGGGCGGGGGGATCGGACTGCTGGGCGGCGCCACGGTCGGGCTGCTGATGACCGAGGTGCAGCTGGCGCGACGGGTGGTGGGCGGCTCGGGCGACCTCCCGCCGAACGCGGACGGCCGCTACGGACTGGCCTTCGCCCGGCAGGCCGGGCGAAGGCCGCTGCGGCTCGCCCTGGCCGGTGACTCCACGGCGGCCGGACAGGGCGTGCACCGCCCGCGGCAGACACCGGGCGCGCTGCTCGCCTCGGGGCTGGCGGCGGTCGCCGAGTGCCCGGTGGACCTGCGGACCGTGGCGCTGCCCGGCGCCCAGTCCGACGACCTGGAACGGCAGGTCACGCTGCTGCTCACGGACAGCAGCCTGGTGCCCGACGTCTGCGTGATCATGATCGGGGCGAACGACGTCACCCACCGCATGCCGCCCGCCCGCTCCGTGCGGCTGCTCGCGGACGCGGTGCGCCGGCTCCGGGAGAAGAACTGCCAGGTGGTCGTCGGCACCTGCCCCGACCTGGGCACCATCGAGCCGGTCTACCAGCCGCTGCGCTGGGTGGCCCGCCGGATGAGCCGGCAGCTGGCCGCGGCCCAGACCATCGGCGCGGTCGAACAGGGCGGCCGGACGGTCTCGCTCGGCGATCTCCTCGGCCCGGAGTTCGAGGCGAATCCGCGGGAGCTGTTCGGCCCGGACAACTACCACCCGTCGGCCGAGGGCTACGCCACCGCCGCGATGGCCGTGCTGCCGACGCTCTGCGCGGCGCTGGGGCTGTGGCCCGCGGAGGAGGACCGGCCGGACACCTCGCGGCACGAGGGCATCCTGCCGGTCGCGGAGGCCGCGGCGCAGGCGGCCGCCGAGGGCGGCACCGAGGTCGCGGCGGCCGCGCCGGTCGGCATCCGGGGCCCCTGGGTGCTGCTCAAGCGCCGCCGCCGGCGGCGTCTCCCGCCCAGCGAGATGCCGGGCGCCGCCCGGGCGAAGGTGCGGGGACCGGACTCCACGGTGCACGGCCCGGACTGACTCGGAGGGCCGGCCGGACGCCCGGGCGGGCACCCCGTCCCGGCCGCTCCGGTGGGCGGACCGGGGGCGGCCGGTCGGCGATCCGGACGCGCCGGTGGGCGGACGGCGGACGACAGACGGCAGACGGCAGACGGCAGACGGCGGCGGACGGCAGACAGTGGCCGACGGGCAGCGGGCCCGCGACCGGCGGAAACTGGGGCCCGCGACCGGCGGTCCGGGCCTGCCGACCGGAGCCGACCGGCGGGGCCGGGTCCGTCGGCCGACGGACCCGGACCCGCCGATTGGCGTGGCCGGGCCGCGGGTACACCCCGGTCGGCGGAGCCGGGCCCGGGCCCCGGGCTCCCGCACTCCCACCACGACACACCTGAGCGGGCGCTTAGAAAAGAGGCCCGCGTCACAGCACCCAAGCCGTGACCTCGGCAGTACGTGCAGGTAACTTCCCACACAGTTCTGCCTTCCCGCCCGCCGTGGCCCGGCCGCGCCCCCGACGAGGCGCCCCGCGCGCCACCTCATTCCCTCTGGAGCCGTGATGCCCGAAGCCGTGATCGTCTCAGCAGCCCGCACACCGATCGGACGCGCCTTCAAGGGCTCCCTCAAGGACGTCCGCCCGGACGACCTGACCGCCGGGATCATCCAGGCCGCGCTCGCCAAGGTCCCCGAGCTGGACCCGCGCGACATCGACGACCTGATGCTCGGCTGCGGCCTCCCCGGCGGCGAGCAGGGCCACAACCTGGGCCGGATCGTCGCGGTCCAGCTGGGCATGGACCACCTGCCGGGCTGCACCGTCACCCGCTACTGTTCCTCCTCGCTCCAGACCTCCCGGATGGCGCTGCACGCCATCAAGGCCGGTGAGGGCGACGTCTTCATCTCGGCCGGTGTCGAGACCGTCTCGCGCAGCGTCAAGGGCAGCTCCGACGGCCTGCCGGACACCCACAACCCGCTGTTCGCCGACGCCGAGGCCCGCACGGCCGCCCGCGCCGAGCAGGAGGGCACCGGCTGGCACGACCCGCGCGAGGACGGCCTGATCCCGGACGCGTACATCGCGATGGGCCAGACCGCCGAGAACCTGGCCCGCCTCAAGGGCGTGACCCGCCAGGACATGGACGAGTTCGGCGTGCGGTCGCAGAACCTCGCCGAGGAGGCCATCAAGAACGGCTTCTGGGAGCGCGAGATCACCCCGGTGACCACCCCCGACGGCACGGTCGTCAGCAAGGACGACGGTCCGCGCGCGGGCGTCACCGTGGAGGGCGTCCAGGGCCTGAAGCCGGTGTTCCGCCCCGACGGCCTGGTCACCGCGGGCAACTGCTGCCCGCTGAACGACGGCGCCGCCGCCCTGGTGATCATGTCCGACACCAAGGCCCGCGAGCTCGGCCTGACCCCGCTGGCCCGCATCGTCTCCACCGGCGTCTCCGGCCTCTCCCCCGAGATCATGGGCTACGGCCCGGTCGAGGCGTCCAAGCAGGCCCTGCGGCGGGCCGGGCTGTCCATCGGGGACATCGACCTGGTCGAGATCAACGAGGCGTTCGCCGCGCAGGTCATCCCCTCCTACCGCGACCTGGGCATCGACATCGACAAGCTGAACGTCAACGGCGGCGCCATCGCCGTCGGCCACCCCTTCGGCATGACCGGCGCCCGGATCACCGGCACCCTGATCAACAGCCTGCAATGGCACGACAAGCAGTTCGGTCTGGAGACCATGTGCGTCGGCGGCGGCCAGGGCATGGCGATGGTCATCGAGCGGCTGAGCTGAGTCCCGACGGCGGCCGGGGCCGGCCCGAGGAACGAGGACCGGCCCCGGCTCACCGCAGGCCAAGCGGAACGCGACCGGCAGCAGCACGCGGCTGAGCCGAGCCGCCGCAGAGGGCAGAGGCCACCCGGGGCACCGGGACCGCTCCCGGCCCGCAGCGGAAGCGAAGCGGAACCGGACCCCGGGGGACGCGCCGCCGACCGGCGCCCAACGCCGGAACAGGGGCGTCCGCACCGGCCACTCGGCCGTGACCGAATCTCCCCCAGGATGTGATGTATGTCCTGGGGGAGCTTCATTTGCGCAGGTCGAGCCCTTGCCCGTGGACGGACAAGGTCGAAGGGCCCGACCCTTTCAGGACGTTTTGCACTGCCCGAGGGAGGCGGCGCACGACAAGCTGAGGTAGGAATTCGGGGGATCCAGTCGAATCGGGAGTACGTCAGTGAGCGCCATGTCCCTTGCCCTGCTGTTGGCCGCGGTCGCCGCCACGGCTCTGGGCGCAGCGGCCCTGCACACTGCTCGTGGTCTGCGGAAGCAGCTCACCGCCCTGCGCGCGGAGCTCGCCCGACCGGCCGCGGCGGAGTCCGCCGCCGTCCCCGCCGCCCGCGCGGTGCCCGCCGAGGAGATACGGGCGGCCGTGGCCGACGCCCTCGCCGAGGAGCGCGAGCGGGAGCTCGCCGAGGCGCGGGCGTTCTGGGCGGCACAGGAGGCCCGTGACGCGGCCGACTCGCCCCCGCTGCTGGGCCCGCTGACCGGCCCGGGCGACGAGGCCCCGCTGTACCTGCCGCGCCAGACCGACTTCGCCGGGGTGGAGCCGTTCCTGGGCGCCGAGGCGCTCGACGCGCTGGACGCCCTGGAGGCGGCCATCGAGGAGCCGGGCGTGCCGGCCGAGGACGTCCCGGAGTCCGCGGAGTCCCCGGAGCTGGCCGCGGCCCGCCGTCGGCACCCCTCGCACCCCGCCAACTCCCAGGACACGGGCGGCGGCACCCCGGTGCCCGCCGTCGCGGACCACGAGCGCACCGTGACCCGGCTGGAGCAGCTGGCGGAGGACGCCACCCCGCTCACCGACGTGCGCCCCGGCCCGCTCGGCACCCTGGACGTGTACGTCTTCGCGGACGGCACCACGATCTGCATGACGCCGGGCGACCGGGAGACCGCGGAACAGCTCGCCGCGGCGCTGCGCGCGGGCAACGCGCCGGTGCTGCTGGGCGGTTCCGGTGTCTCCGGCGCCTACGCCATGACCTTCGCCTACGGCGAGGAGAGCGTGTACGTCCTCGCGGACCGCGTCATCGCCTCGCTCTGACGCCCGCGGAAGCGGCCCTCGGGGCCGGCCGCACCCGCGGCGGGCCCACGAGCCGACCGCCCCGCGCCCGGCCCTTCGGAGGGCCGTTCGGCGGCACCGGCCGCCGCGTCACCGGCCCACTGCACCACCGGGGGCCACTGCCACACCGGGGGGGGCCACTGAACACCGGGGCCGGCGCCTGCCCGTCGGCCCCGGCCCGCCGGAAAGCCACCCGGCGCCACCGTCGACGCACCACCCGGCGCACCACCCGGTCCGCCGCACCGCCGGCCCCGGGCCACCTGGCGCCCGGCACCAGTGCCGCATTCGCCGGACCACCGGCACCAGCGCCCGCAACCGCCGGGTAGCCGGCAGCAGCACCCGTCGCGCGCCCGGCGACGGCGCCCGTACCGGCACGCGTCAGAGGCCGCAGCGCTCCGCTGCGGCCTCCACCAGTGCGACGGCGTCGTCGAGGTCGGCGCCCCCGGGCGCGGGGGCGGTCGGCTGTGCGCCGGACGCGCTCCGGAGTGCCTCCGCCAGATCGTGACCCGCCACCGCCACTTGGTCGGCCACCGCGAACATGCCCACCTCGGGCATCGGCCGGGGCTCCGCCCCGGGGGACTCGATGCCGTGGGCCCGGCGGGCCAACTCCCGGGCCAGCGCCAGCCCCTCGTCGGCGGCGCCCCGCTGGAGGCGGCTCTGCGGGGCCGACCGCAGCCGGTCGGCCAGACTGTCCACGGCAGCCACCAAGGGCGTCACATCAAGCACGGCGCGAGCCTATGCGCCGCCCCGGGCCTGTTGCCAACGGACGGCCAGTCGGGCACGGTGTCCGGAAGGACCAATCCGGCACACGCAAGTGAACCGGCAATGGACGCGTCCGGAGGCGCTGATGTCCCAAGTCTTCTCCGAAGAGACCCACCGGAACCTGCTCTCCCGTATCCCCCAGTGCACTGGTCGTGAAGTCTCCGACTGGCTGCGCACCGTCGATGACGGCCCCGCTCTCCTCCGCTTCGAGGAAAAGGTCAACTGGCTGCGCGGCGCGCATGAGCTCGCCTACGGCCACGCCAAGGCGATCATCCATGAACACGATCTGAGGCGCGCAGCGCGCAAGCGCGGCTAGGAGGCGCCCGGGAGCCCGGCCCGGCAGCGGCCGCGCGCACCACCACCCGTCCGAGCACAGGCCGAAGGGCCCGGAGGCAGTGCCTCCGGGCCCTTCGCGGTGTCCGTACGGCGCGCGGCGCGCCGGGACCCGTGCGTCAGTCGCCGCGCAGGATCGAGATCAGGCGCAGCAGTTCGAGGTAGATCCACACCAGCGTCAGGGTGAGACCGAACGCCGCGAGCCAGGACTCCTCGCGCGGCGCGCCGTAGGCGATGCCGTCCTCGACCTGCTTGAAGTCCAGCGCCAGGAAGCAGGCGCCCAGGACGACGCCGATGACGCCGAAGAGGATGCCCATGCCACCGGTGCGGAAGCCGAGACCGTCACCGCCGCCGAAGGCCATGAACAGCAGGTTCACGGCGGTCAGCAGCACGAAGCCGATCGCGGCCGCCATCACGTAGCGGTAGAAGCGCTGATTCACCCGGATGAGCCGGGTCCGGTAGGCGATCAGCACACCGACGAAGACCGCCATGGTGCCGAGGACCGCCTGCATCGGGGCACCCTCGAGCTGCGCGTTGATCGCGCCGCTGAGACCGCCGAGGAACAGACCTTCGAATGCCGCGTACGTCAGGATCAGGGCAGGCGACGCCTTGCGCTTGAACGCCTGGACCAGGCCGAGCACCATCGCGACCAGACCGGCGCCGATGGCGAGGCCGAGGCCCTGGCCGGACAGCACGATCCAGCCCGCGACGGCACCGACGATGACCGTGCCGAGCGTCATGCCCGTCCGCATGACGACGTCGTCCATCGTCATCCGGCCGGCCTGCGGCGGCGCTCCCTGTACGTAGGGGTCGGCCATCTGCGTGTGCTGGTCGACGGGCTGCGCGTACGGGTTGCCCGCCTGCTGGGCGTACGGGTTGCCGGGCGCCTGCGCGTACGGGTTGCCTGCGTACGGGTTGCCCTGCTGGGCTGCGGCGGGGCCCCCGGCCTGCGGCGGGGCGTTGAAGCCCGCGTAGCCGGTGTCGCGGCTGAACTTTCGTCGCGAGAAGACCGGGTTGCTGCTCCTCATCTCATTTCCTCCATGGCCGTCGGGCGCGACCTTGCCCCAAGAGTAATGGGTAAGCAAAGGATGCACTCTAGTACCGGAGGAGGATCTTTGGGAGGGGTCGGTGATCCCCCGAGAGGATCCCGGCGCCACGTGCGCGACCGGACGGGCACGAAGGGCGCGCCCCGGGGATTGGCGAGGCACCCCAGGAGGGACCTCGACCGCACCCGCCGCACCCGCACAGCAGGACGGGGTGTTGGCGAATTGCGCAGAATGCCCGAAACGCGCCCGCGCATCGGTGGACATTTCCCCGGGACGGCCAGGTGGGTTACGGCGGCTCTCTGCACACTCACCCGTACGGGCTCCGCAGAAGGCTGTCGGATCGCCCCACTCGGGCACCCCCGTGCGGGGGCCGGAGCGGCGTCGCGCGGGGGTCGGGCCTGGCATGCGGCGGCTACCCGCGGTCCTGCCGGGACATCCGCATACTGCCCCACACGCCGAACCCCACGAACACCGTCGCCAGACCGGCGATCAGATCTCCGTGGGACCCCGGCTTCCAGGACTCGTCCTCCGGGCCGGCCATCCCGGCGGGGTCGTACCGGACGCGCACCGTGTCACCTCGCGCGATCCCGTTCTCGCAGCCGTGGGTCTCCTCGAGATCCGGCTCTATCGCCTGCCCGTGCAGCGTGCGCAAGGTGCACTGAGCGGTCTTGTTGGAATTCTCGTTCTCCACCGCCACGACCTGGGCCTCGGCCCAGCGGCCGCGCTCCTTCAACGCTGCGTCCTCGCCCGCTCCGTGTGACACGAAACCCAGCAGGGCGCCGGTGACAAAGGGCAGCAGGAGCTGCCACGCCGGCTTCCGTCGGTGGTGGGGGGCACGCCGGAGCCAGAAGATCGGCACCGCGGACGAGGCGAGCGGGATGAGGAACCAGCCCAGCACAGGAGCTGCGCCGTCGCTGATCCACGGAGCGAGCGGGACCGCAGGCGCCGACCACGTGAGCCCGATGATCCCGGCCGCGCACACGAGGTGGAACAACAGCCATGGCAGAAGTACCGATCGGCCTGCCCGGGTTCGCTCCTCGGAAGCGGCCTCCGGGCCGACGGAGAACCCGCCTTCCTCCCGCACCATGTACCAGCCCATCTACTCGTGCCACTCATCAGCCGGATGTACGTTACGTGCCCGGCCTTCAAGACCACCCGGGGAACCGGTGGATGCAGCCCCCTGCCGTCAATCGACGACCACGTCGTTCGGGTGCACCACCTTCAGGCTGCGGGCGAACGCGTCGAACGCGTCGATGTTCGCGGACACCCAGCCGAGGTCGTCGCTGATGGTCCGCATGGACAGGTCGATGCCATGGGAGTCGACGCGCCACCCGTAGTTCACCGACATGCAGAGAGCCTCGCCACCCTTCGGCACGAAGTGGCGGATGGAGCGCCGCCCCTTGCCGAGGTTGTCGGTGTCGAAGTCCTCGATCTGCGGATCCTGCGCCGCTCCGGGCTCGTTGCGTTGCACCAGCGCGTCCAGAACCTGCTCCACGGGCCCTTCCGACCGAGCCGCGTAGAAGAAGAACGGCACGAGGTGCCTGCTGAGATCCGGCGCGTACACGAACATGTACTGCATGGGGATCTTCTGCGGAAACTGCTCGGAGAAGCCCTCGAGCATGCGCGCGAGCTCTTTCACCTGCGACTTGTCACGAGGACCCTCGTCCTCGAGGGCCCAGCGCAATTCGGCGGACTTCTTGGCCCACTTCCGCCGCTGCCGGTCGGCGCCCCTCCCTTCGAGAATGGGGACGGCAATCCATTCTTCCGGATCTTCGGTGAAGTCGAGTGCGTACGGAATGCTCATGCTGGGCTCCAACGGAAGGTGGTCAGGACGGCGTCGAAGAGCTCGGTGAGGATGTCGAGGAACTCCTGCGGGATGCCTTCGGGCGTGAGTGCGGTGAACGAGACGATGAGCCATTCGCTCACGCCCTCCGGATCCGGCACCGGCACCACGTAGTTGACTTGCCTGCTGGGCACCGAGTCTTCCTGCTTCGGGTCGGCGGGGACGGATCGTTGGCACCGAACGCCGGCCACTTCGTCCAGCGTGATGTCCTCCGACGGCCCGAAGTCCTTGGTCAGGTGGCCCATGGTCTCGCTCGGCGACGTCTGCGCGGCGAAACCCGGGGAGACCTTGGAGACCAGGAAGGAGGCGGGCACGATGAATCCGTGGATCGGCTCCACGGGAAGGTAGATGTCGATGCCGTTCCGGCGCCTGGCGTCGGCGACGGCCCGGTTGAGCCGACCGTGCAGCTCGAGCCGGGCCTGCGTCACCTTGTCCTTGGGGGTCCCGGAGTCCAGGAAGGTGACAGCGTGATCCACGATCCCCTTGATCGAGTCCTGCGTCTCGGACTTCGACCTCAGTGGGATGCGGTCCCATCCCGGGGGCATCAGGAGCGTATAGCCGCTCACCGCCGTCTCAGGGGTTTCCACAGTGCTCTTTCCTCGCGTTTCGAAGGGGCCGATTACCATGCCGACGAGGCAGGCACTTTCCAGGTGTCGCCCTTGAAATCGTTGTAGGCGCCCCAACTGGGCTTGTGGGCAATATCCGTATCGAACACGTCGTTGGTGAGGTCGACGCCCGCATTGAGAGTGTCATTGTCGCCGACGGCCTTGTCGCCGACGTCCGCGACGAATCCGGTCCACTGCATGCCGACCGCGGCGCCGTACGCCGCGTGTCCACCGGCCACTGTCGCTCCCGACACGGCACCCGGGTGCGCAGCGGCGTTCGACCGGAGCCCCTGGAGCATGCCGATGGCTTCGTCGTCACCCTGGTTCAAGGCCTTGCCCCACGTCCCGATATCGGCAGCGTCGTCCGCAACCTTTCCGCCGTCACGGGAGATCAGCTTCAGCAGGGTGTTCCGCTCCTGCCTGATGGCTTCCTTCGCGGCGTCGTCCTCGGCGCCGGCGAGGGCCTTGGCGATCCGGTTGCGCATGCCCTTGGTGGCCGCGAGGCCTTCCTTGAGACGAGCCGTGCGGCTCGTCGCGGCCGCGCCACGAGCGGTCGTGCTCGCTGTCTTCAGCCCCTTGACCGCGAGCCCACCGGCGGCGAACGTCACCAGACCGATGCAGTCGAACGCCACATCCATCCAGCTCGCCTCCCCAGCGGCCACCAGCATCGTTCGGCCGAGGACCACCGCGATACCGATGGCGAGGCCGATCCCGACGAGGATGTTCACTCCGGGTATGAACATCGACACGATGGCGAGTGCCGTCCCGATCCAACCGAGGATGTCGAGGAACAGCTTGAATCCCTCGGCATGGTCCTTCACCCAACCGACGGCATCGTCCCAGAGGCTGTCCTCGACGTCGTCATCGAGCGCATCCTCGATCTGGCCGCCAATTTTCGCGCCCAGGCTGATGTAGTGGTCCACGGCCTTGTCCATACGGGACTTGGCCTTCTCCACCGTGTCCTCGTCCTTCTCGTCCTGCTGCGCCTGGGTGCGCGCCTTCAGGGTCTCCCCCTGGGCGTATTCCAGCTCCTTCGCCCATTCCTTCAGCAGGCCGGACACCTTCTTGTACCTGCCCTCGACCTTGCTGAGCTTGTCGGCAAGATCCTCGGAGCCCTCTTTGAGCTTCTCCGTGTACTTGCCCTTGAGGTTCTCGGACTTACCGACCTCACGGAGGCCCCGTGACTGCTCCCGGATGGTCTCTGCGATGTTTGCCAGCCGCCGGGCTTCTTCGCGGATCTCGTAGGGGTCACCGGGAGTCGGGTCGCTCTCGGCTATGGGGGACCAGTCGACCGGACGCTTGGCCACGATTCCTCACTCCTTCTCGCCGTCGGCTGCCTTGAAGCCCTTGATGACTTCCTTGACCCGCTTTTCGGCGTCCCCCATCTGCTGCAGCAGCTCTTTCCGGTGGTCATCCCAGTTGTCGACGAATTCCTCCATCGCCGAGATGATGTTGCCGTTGCCGTAGGCGCCCGCCATGGAGTCCTGTTTGGCCCCGCACGACGTGAACTCCCGGCTGAGTTTGGCGAAGTTCTTCTTGATTTCCACCAACTCGTCGTAAGAGACCAGCAGGTCGCTCATCCAATGCCCCCCGTTCGGTTCTCTGGAACGAATTTCTTCGCGCGCTGAAGCCCGCGCCTCCACCCCACCGGAACCGTGAACGCCTCCCCGCTGCCCAGGTGCAGCAGGACCTTGCCCGAGGTCAGGCCGGTGAACGAGGGAGAGAATATCGCCCCGGTAACTCGGCCGCCCACCTGCGATATGCCACAACAATGTCTGATTTGGGATCGCTTAATGGCCGCCGTGACGGCGCCTATTGACCCGAAACTCACATGTCTCTATTCAAGGGCGTAGCAGACATGTGGGGGCCGCCGAAGCAGCCGCGGACGGTGGGCGGCTGCCCTGGGCGGCGATGGAAGGCACCCGTCCCAGGCTTCGATGACGGCGATCGGCACGCTCTCGGCACTGCCGTAGCGCTCGACGGCGCACCGGGAGACTGCGGCGGTGGCGGCCCCGCTCGCCGACGGCATCGCGGAACACGGCGCACACGTCGCCGCGAAGTCCTCATCGTCGAAGCGCTCTGCCTGCCGCGGCGGCGAACGGCCCACACCCAGTGGCCACTTCACCCGGTGACCGGCGCTCTCGCCATCCGCGTCCCGCCCGGTGTGACGTACGCCCTCCGGGCACGACCGCGCCGCGTGCTCCCATCGCGCTCCCGCAACGAGAACTCGCGGCGTTCCCCTCCTACCCTTCGCCCTGGTAGGCCCCGCATCCTGCGAGGTGCCCGGAGCCGGACTCGAACCGGCACGGCCCGAAGGCCAGTGAGGTTTAAGCTCACCGTGTCTGCATTCCACCATCCGGGCGGGCTTCCCGAACCGTCCGAACGTCTTACGGTCCTCCCCAGAGCGCAGCCCGAGCCTATCCGGGCCCGTCCCCCGAACAGCCCTGCCACAGAGCGAAGTTGTCTGATTTTATTGGCAGCTGAGAGGGCGTCAGCAAGGCGCTGGCAGTGGTAGAGACCTTGTCGGGCCGGATGGCCCGGGTCACCGCTTCGGCCGGGATTGACGGAAAATGGCCGCCCCTCTCAGGGGTGCTGTCATCCCCAAGGAGGACCCGGCGACGCCGGGCTACCTCCCAGGACTGCCGACGGAACCGGCGTCGGGACTGATTACGGAGGGCCCCCTCGGCCAGCACGATGGAGAGGTCCTCACGAACAGCACCGTCCGACAGGAGCACCCTCCCGTGACCACCACCTCTTCCGGCGTACAGACCGCCTCCCGCACCGCGGTGGCCGCCCGCGCCACGGATCTGACCAAGGTCTACGGCGCGGGCGAGACCCAGGTGGTCGCGCTCGACAGGGTCTCCGTGGAGTTCCGCAGCGCCGAGTTCACCGCGATCATGGGTCCTTCGGGCTCCGGCAAGTCGACGCTGATGCACTGTGTCGCGGGCCTGGACTCCATATCGTCCGGATCCGCCCTCATCGGTGACACCGAGCTGACGAGACTGAAGGACAAGCAGCTCACCCGGTTGCGCCGCGACAAGATCGGCTTCATCTTCCAGGCCTTCAACCTGCTGCCGACCCTGAACGCGCTGGAGAACATCACCCTTCCGATGGACATCGCCGGCCGCAAGCCCGACGCGACGTGGCTCGATCTGGTGGTGCAGACCGTGGGGCTGTCCGGACGGCTGAAGCACCGGCCGACCGAGCTCTCCGGCGGTCAGCAGCAGCGCGTGGCCGTCGCCCGCGCCCTGGCGGGCAAGCCCGAGATCATCTTCGCGGACGAGCCCACCGGCAACCTGGACTCGCGGTCCGGCGCCGAGGTCCTCGGCTTCCTCCGCAACTCCGTGCGCGAGCTGGGCCAGACCGTGGTGATGGTGACCCACGACCCGGTCGCCGCCTCCTACGCCGACCGGGTGATCTTCCTGGCCGACGGCCGGATCGTCGACGAGCTGCACGGCCCGACCGCGGACGGCGTCCTCGACCGGATGAAGCGCTTCGACGCCAAGGGCCGCACCAGCTGAGCCCACGGCCGATCCGCCGACCCGCACCACAGGCCGCCCGCACCACCGGCCCGCCTCGCACCACAGGCCGCCCGCACCACCGGCCGCCGAGCCCGACGCCTGGCACCTTCGCCGTTCCGCGTCGCGCCCTTCCGCGTCCGCCGTCGCGCGCCGCCCGGATCTCCCGCGGCTCCGCCGCGCTCCGTCGTCTGCCCTCCGCCCCTGCTGCCACCGGCACGTCCCGAGACCGGGGCGGGGGCTTCTCCCTCAGGAAAAGCCAATGTTCCGAACCGCCCTGCGCAATGTGCTCGCGCACAAGGCCAGACTGCTGATGACCGTGCTCGCCGTGATGCTCGGCGTCGCCTTCGTCTCCGGCACCCTGGTCTTCACCGACACCGTCGGCGACGCCTACAAGAACAAGATGTCCCGAAGCTTCGACCACACCTCCGTGTCGGTCCGCAGCAACGCCGCCATGCCCGAGGACGGCGCGTCCGAGCCCGAAGCCGTGCTCACCGACGGCCTGCTGACGAAGATCCGGAAGCTGCCGGGCACCGAGTCCGCCACCGGCGTCGTCTCCGGCTTCACCGCGCTCGCCGACAAGCAGGGCAAGCTGGTCGGCGAGGACTGGGGGACCACGGGCGCCAACTACGTCCCCGGCCCCGACGGCAAGGACGCCCGCTACTCCTTCTCCACCGGCCGGGCCCCCCGGTCCTCCGGGGAGATCGCGCTGGACAGCGCCACCGCCTCACGCACCGGCTACCGGGTCGGCGACACCGTCCGGCTGTCCACCAACGGACCGGTGATGAAGCCGAGGATCACCGGCGTCTTCCACACCGACGACGGTCAGGTCATGGCCGGCGGCAGCCTCGTACTGTTCGACAACGCCACCGCCCGCACGGCGCTCGACAAGACCTCCGAGTACGACGAGATCACCGTCGCCGCCGCCCCCGGCACCTCCGAGGCCGCCCTCAAGAGCGCCGTCGAGAAGATCCTGCCGAAGGACGCGGAGGCCGTGACCGGCCGGACCCTCGCGGCCGAGCAGGAGGAGATGATCGCCGAGCAGACCGCGTCGATGAGCAGCACGCTCCTCTACTTCGCCGCCATCGCGCTCTTCGTCGGCATCTTCATCATCGCCAACACCTTCACCATGCTGGTCTCCCAGCGCACCCGGGAACTCGCCCTGATGCGCGCGGTGGGCGCCTCCCGCCGCCAGGTGACGCGTTCCGTCCTGGTCGAGGCGCTGCTCGTCGGCGTGGTCGCGGCGGTCTCCGGCTTCCTGCTGGGCATCGGCGTCGCCGTGGGCCTGCGCTCGCTCATCAGCACGACCGGCGCCTCCCTGCCCGACGGGCCGCTGGTCATCGCACCCGCCACCGGGCTCGTCTCGCTGATCGTCGGTGTCGTCGTCACCATGCTCGCCGCCTGGCTGCCCGGCCGCCGCGCCGCGAAGGTGCCGCCGGTCGCCGCGATGAACAGCGTCCACGCCACGCCCACCACCCGCAGCCTGGTCGTCCGGAACATCATCGGCTCGGTCATCACCGCGCTCGGCGGCGCGCTGGTCTTCCTGGGCGCCTCGATGGGCGAGGACGGCAACCCCGTCATGGCGGGCGGCGCCGGGGCCCTGCTCATCGGTGTCATCGTGCTGACGCCCCTGCTGTCCCGCCCGGTCATCGCGGCCGCCGCGCCGCTGCTCGACCGCCTCGGCGTCCCGGGCAGGCTGGCCCGGCAGAACGCGCTGCGCAACCCGCGCCGCACCGCCTCCACCGCGGCGGCGCTGATGATCGGTCTCACCCTCATCACGGCGATGACCGTGCTGGCCACCTCCACGCAGAGCGCCCTCGACCGGATGGCCGCCGACTCCCTGAAGGCCGACTACACCGTCGGCATGGCCAACTACCAGCCGCTCGCCCCGGAGGTGGGCGAGAAGCTGGCGGAGCTGGACGGTGTCGCGGCGACCAGCCCGGTCCGCAAGGCGTACGGCGAGGCGGACGGCAGCTTCTCGGCCTTCAACGGTGTCGACCCGAAGTCCGTCGACCGGCTGCTCGGCCCGGACTTCACCAGCGGCTCGTTCGCCGGCCTGGCGGACAAGGGCGCGGTGATCGACCGTGAGACCGCCGACGACCTGCACCTCGGGATGGGCGACCCGCTCCCCGTGAAGTTCGACGACGGCAAGAAGGACCGGCTGAAGGTCGTCGGGATCTACCACCCCAACGACATGGTCCGCGGCATCTATGTGGCCACGTCCGTGGTCACCCCGCACCTGGAGAAGCCCGGCGACGAGCAGGTGCTGGTCAAGATGGAGAAGGGCGCCTCCGAGGCGGCGCAGACCGCCATCGTGAACGAACTGGGCAAGAACCCCGGCATCCAGATCATGGACAAGGAGGACATCAGCAACAAGGTCGGCGAGATGATCAACCTGATGCTGAAGATGCTGTACGGCCTGCTCGCCATGGCGGTGCTCATCGCGGTGCTCGGTGTCGTCAACACCCTGGCCATGTCGGTGTTCGAGCGGAAGCACGAGATCGGCATGCTGCGGGCGATCGGCCTGGACCGCGCCAAGGTCAAGCAGATGGTCCGGCTGGAGTCGGTGGTGATCTCGCTGTTCGGCGCCCTGCTGGGGATCGGGCTCGGCGTCTTCCTGGCCTGGGCGGCCGGCCGGTCCATCAGCGAACAGGTGAAGACCTACGCGATGGAGATCCCGTTCGACCGGATCGGCATCTTCCTGGCGGCAGCCGCGGTGGTCGGCGTCCTGGCCGCGGTCTGGCCGGCCCGGCGGGCCGCCCGGCTCAACGCCCTGGAGGCCATCAAGGCCGAATAGCCCCCGGCGGCAGGGCCCGTCCGCACGGTACGCACCGTGCGGACGGGCCCTGTCCGTTGCGCCGCCCGCACGGCAGGGGCGGCGGGTCAGCTCCGCCAGTCGCGGCTGCGCAACGGCAGCCCCGCGTCCCCGGAGCCGGAGGTCCGGACCGCGAGGACCTGGTTGACGCCGATCCGGTTGCGCTCGAAGGAGAGCGCGGACGCGGCCATGTAGAGCCGCCAGACCCGGGCCCGGCCGGGCGAGGTGAGGCGGACGGCGTCCGTCCAGCCCGCTTCGAGGTTGGCCACCCAGCGGCGGAGGGTGTGGGCGTAGTGCTCGCGGATCGCCTCCAGGTCGCGCACCTCGAACCCGGCCTCCTCCAGCAGCGAGACCGTGCGGCCGACCGGCGCCAGCTCCCCGTCCGGGAAGACGTAGGCGTCGATGAAGGCGTCGACCCGGTAGCGCTCCTCGTCGCCCACCGGACGACGGGCGATCTGGTGGTTCAGCAGCCGCCCGCCGGGCTTCAGCAGCCCGTACAGGGCCGCGGCGTAGTCCCGGTAGCGGGCGGCGCCCACATGTTCGGCCATCCCGATCGAGGAGACCGCGTCGTACGGGCCGTCGGTGACGTGGCGGTAGTCCTGGACGCGGATCTCCACCCGGTCGGTGAGGCCCGCGTCGGCGATCCGCTTGCGGGCGTAGGCCGCCTGCTCGGTGGAGAGGGTGATGCCGACGGCCTGCACGCCGTACTCGCGCGCCGCGTGCAGCACCATCGAGCCCCAGCCGCAGCCGACGTCCAGCAGCCGGTCCCCCGGCTGGAGCGCCAGCTTCCGGCAGACCAGGTCGAGCTTGGCCCGCTGCGCCTCCTCCAGCGACGCCCCCTCCTCCCAGTAGGCGCAGGAGTAGACCATGGACGGCCCGAGCACCAGCTCGTAGAAGTCGTTGCCGACGTCGTAGTGGTGGCTGATGGCGGCCTTGTCGCGGCGCGGGCTGTGCAGCACTCCGGTGCGGCTGCGCATCTCCTCGGGCGGCGGGGCCGGGGGCAGGCCCGGTCCGGCCAGCGTGATCAGCTCCCGGACCGCGGCCCGCGCCCCCGGGTCCCGCAGGGCGGCGAGCCGGCCGAGCGCCCCGCCCCCGTCGGTGCCGGGGTCGCGCTCCCAGAGGAGGCCGGCGAGCCGGTCGAGTCCCTCGTAGAGATCGCTCTCGAAGTCGAGTTCACCGGCGACCCAGGCCCGGGCGAGCCCCAGCTCCCCTGGCCGCCACAGCAGCCGGCGCAGGGCGCGGCGGTGACGCAGCACCAGGGTGGGGGCGCCCGGTGGGCCGGCCTCGCTGCCGTCCCAGGCCCGCAGGCGGACCGGGAGGGGTGATCCCAGCAGTTCCTCGGCAAGTGCGGTGAGCCGCGACGCGGCTTCGGCCATGTCGTACACCTCCGTGACGGCGGATCGACGGGGTCCATCACCTGTATCAACGCCAACGGACCCGGAACGCAGTCCTGTTGCCGCGTAAGAGAACGGCAAAGAGCACCTACAGTCCATACGCCGAAAAGCGCCCGCAAACCACCCCGCACCGGGGGCGCCCGGCGCAGAAGCCAGTGTCGGCTCGGGGCCCACGGCATCCGGCGAGGCTCGGGGCCGGGACCGCCAAAAGCACCCGAACGGGCGTCCGCACCGGAAGCGGCCCCCACGGGCCGAAGGGATCCCGCAGGCCGGGGTGCCGCCGGGGTGGCCGGACGCACCGCGGGACCGGTTCGGCGAACCGGCCCCGGAAACGCCCGAAGGGACGTCCGCACCACGGATGGCGGACGTCCCTTCGGACTACTGCTCTGTGCTGCCCTGCGGCGTCAGGCCTTGGCCTTCTCCGACGGGCCGGCGGCCTTCTCGGCGGACACGGCGGCCGGCACCGGGCGGGCGGCCTCGTAGAACTCCTCGCGGGGGTTCTCCATCGCGCCGAGGGAGACGACCTCGCGCTTGAGGAACATCGCGAGGGCCCAGTCCGCGAAGACCCGGATCTTCCGGTTCCAGGTCGGGACGGCCAGACCGTGGTAGCCACGGTGCATGTACCAGGCGAGGCGGCCACGGAGCTTGATCTTGGCCTTGCCCATCACGATCATCGCGACGCCCTTGTGCAGGCCGAGACCGGCGACGGCGCCCTTGTTCGCGTGCTTGTACTCGGTCTGCGGGAAGCCCCGCATGCCGGAGATCACGTTGTCGCCGAGGACCTTGGCCTGGCGCAGCGCGTGCTGCGCGTTCGGCGGGCACCAGGCGTTGTCGACGCCGGCGGACCGGGCGGCGAGGTCCGGCACCTGGGCGTTGTCGCCCGCGGACCAGATGTAGTCCGTGCCGTTGACCTGGAGGGTCGGCGTGGTGTCCACGTGGCCGCGGGGGCCGAGCGGCAGGCCGAAGCGGGCCAGCGCCGGGTTCGGCTTGACGCCGGCGGTCCACACGATGGTGCTGGAGTCGACCTCGAGGCCGTTCTTGAGCACGACGTGGCCGTCGACGCAGGACTCCATCGAGGTGCTGAGGTAGATCTCGATGCCGCGCTTCTGGAGGTGCTCCAGGCCCCACTTGCCGAGCTCGGGACCGACCTCGGGGAGGATCTTGTCCGCGGCGTCGACGAGCACGAAGCGCATGTCCTCGCGCTCCACGTTCGGGTAGTACTTCGCGGCGTCGCGGGCCATGTCCTCGACCTCGCCGATGGTCTCCGCGCCGGCGAAGCCGCCGCCCACGAAGACGAACGTCAGGGCCTTGCGGCGGACGTTCTCATCGGTCGTCGAGTCGGCCTTGTCGAGCTGCTCCAGGACGTGGTTCCGCAGGCCGATGGCCTCCTCCACACCCTTCATGCCTATGCCCTGCTCGGCCAGGCCCGGGATCGGGAAGGTGCGGGAGACCGCGCCGAGGGCCACCACCAGGTAGTCGAACGGCAGGTCGTACGCCTCGCCGACGAGCGGCGTGATCGTGGCGACCTTGCGGTCCTGGTCGATGGTGGAGACCCGGCCGGTGAGAACCTCCGCCTTGGGGAGCACGCGTCGCAGGGGGACAACGACGTGCCGCGGGGAGATGCTGCCGGCGGCGGCTTCGGGAAGGAAGGGCTGGTACGTCATGTACGAGCGCGGGTCGACGACCGTGACGGTCGCCTCGCCGTACCGCATCTTCTTGAGGATGCGGCGTGCCGCGTACAGGCCTACGTACCCACCGCCTACTACGAGGATCCTGGGACGCTCCGTGGTGCTCATGATTCGAGTATCCAGCACCCCTCGGGGGGGTGCTCGTGAGCCCCTTCACAAGCATCGGGCACCCCTCTGCTACACTCCGCCGCCGCCGTGACCGAGGTCATGGCGGCGGACGGAACCTCAGTGTAGGCAAGGGCGTTGAACACCCCCCTGAACTGGCATTGTGTCCACCGACACACCATGAGGCCCGAAGCGGACCGACGCGGCGCAACACTCCCGAAACCGGGCGGCGACCCTGACTTCGGAGGCGGAGCGGGCGCTTATCCGGGGTTTACAGCCCTCGAGGGCGGTCGCGGGGGCACTTTTTCATGTGAAGAGTTTCACGAAGCTTTTTCGGCAGGGGCCTCCCAGACCCCTTCCGGGGGCCCCGTCGGGGCGGTTTCCACCCCCGGCATCGGCCCGTCGGAAGAGGTCAACGGGCCGTTCACCAGGGGCCCGAAGGTGCGTCGGAACGCCGCCCCACCGACGCGCCTCCGGACCTCTGATCCCCGGGCGACTCGACGGCCGGCAGCCCTCCCGCCGGAGAGGCCGACCAGCGGGGCAGGTGTACACGATCCCGCGTACACTTTCTCCATGGATGAGAACGCGGTGACGGTGCGCGAAGCCCGCGCACACCTTGCGGACCACATCAACCGTGCCGAGCAGGGCACCCCGACCGTCATCACGCGCAACGGCGCTCCCGTGGCGGCTCTCGTACCGATCGCGGACTTCGACGCGCTGGAGGAAGCGGCCGACGAGTTGCTCGCGCGCCAGGCCGAAGCGGTGCTGGCCGAGGGCGGCCCGACCGTGACCATGGCCGAGCTGCTGGCCGACCTGTTCAGCGAGCGCAGCGAAGACGCGGCATGAAGTATGCGTTCCGGTTCACCGCGGCGGCACAGCGGCAGCTCCGGGCCATCGACCGGCCCGCCGCCATGCGCATCCTCGCGGCCCTGACCGCGCTCGGCGACGATCCGTACCGCGAGGACGCCGACATCAAGAAGCTCACCGGGCCCTCGGGGCTGTACCGGCTCCGGGTCGGCAGCTACCGGGTGGCCTACCAGGTCCTGGACGGCGAGCTGGTGGTCCTCGTCGTCAAGGTCGGCGACCGTCGCGACGTCTACCGCGCCCTCTGAACATCAAGGCCGCCCTCTGAACACCAGGGCCCCGCCGAACGCCGAGGGCCGCCCCCGAGCCCATGGCTCCGAGGCGGCCCGTGCGGCGCTGTGGACCGTCAGTGGGCGTCGGCCGCCACGCTCCACGCGATGCCGTCGAGAATGTCGTGCTCGCTGACCACGACGTCCCGGGCGCCGGTCCGCTCCATGATCGAGAGCAGTACCAGGGCACCCGCGGCGATCACGTCGACCCGGCCCGGGTGCATCACCGGGCTGGCGGCGCGCTGCTCGTGGGTCGAGGTCAGCAGGTCGCCGGTGATCTCCCGGACCTTCTCCACCGGGATGCGGGCGTGGTGGATCGCGGCGGGGTCGTAGGAGCTCAGGCCCAGGGCGACGGCGGCGACCGTGGTCACCGAGCCCGCCAGTCCGACGAGGGTGCGGGCCTCGTGCAGCGGGACCGTCTCCTCGACCAGGTCCAGGGCGGCGGCGATGTCGGCCTTGATCGCGGTGACCTGGCCGAGCGTCGGCGGGTCGACGACCTTGCCGTCCCGGACGAGGTGCCGCTCGGTCATCCGCACACAGCCGATGTCGACCGAGCGGGCCGCGCGGACCGTGCCGTCCCCCACCACGAACTCGGTCGAGCCGCCACCGATGTCCACGACCAGGTACGGCTCCTCGAAGGGCGACGTCCCGTCGCCCGCGCCGCCGAGCTCCTTGGTGGCACCGGTGAAGGAGAACTCCGCCTCCTGGTCGCCGGTGATCACCTCCGGCTCCACTCCGAGGATGCCGACCACACCCCGCACGAACTCCTCGCGGTTCTCCGCGTCGCGGGAGGCGGAGGTGGCGACGAAGCGGAGCCGGGCCGGGGCCTCCACACCGAGGTCGCGTATCACCTCGGCGTACTCGCGGCAGGCGGCGAAGGTCCGCTCCAGCGCCTCGGGCGCCAGCCGTCCCGTCCGGTCCACGTCCTGCCCCAGCCGGACGATCGTCATCCGGCGGTCCAGCTCGGTCAGGCTCCCGGTGGCCGGGTCGGCGTCCGCGACGAGGAGGCGGATGGAGTTCGTACCGCAGTCGATCGCGGCGACCCGGGTCACTGCGCCTCCTCCGCGGCCTCGGCCGGGCCGTCGGCGGGGCCGCAGCCCGCGCACGGGCCCTTCCGCCACCACTCGGGCAGCATCGCGATGGCCTCGTCGCCGAGCGGGTTCACCCCGGGACCGGCCGCCAGGGAGTGGCCGACCAGCACGTGCAGGCACTTCACCCGGTCCGGCATGCCGCCCGCGCTGGGGAAGCCCTGGAGCACCTCGATCGCGTCCCGGCGCCGGATGTAGTCCTCGTGCGCGGCCCGGTAGGCGGCCGCCAGCTCGGGGTCCTCGGCCAGCCGGGCCGTCATCTCCTTCATGACGCCGTCCGCCTCCAGCGTGCCGATGGCGGAGGCGGCGCGCGGGCAGGTCAGGTAGTACAGCGTCGGGAACGGGGTGCCGTCCTCCAGGCGCGGCGCGGTCTCCACCACGTCGGGCAGCCCGCACGGGCAGCGGTGGGCGATCGCCCGCAGCCCGCGCGGAACGCGGCCGAGCTGCTCACCGATCGCCGTGATGTCGGCGTCGGTCGGCGGGGTGGGGTCGGTCGGGGGAGGGGGCGTGTCCATGCCTGCGCAGATCTCTTCGTCGGTTCGGTCGGTTGATCGGGACCGGTGTCCCGCGTCGCCTATCGGGTTCGGTGCCCCGCGTCGGCGCGGTCGACGCCGTCCCAGAGCTCGCTGTACCAGGGGCGGGCGGCCGCCTCCTCGTCACGGCTGCGGACGGTGTCGGGGCCGCCCTCGCGGACCACGGTGTAGCCGGTCTCGCCGGGGCGCACATAGTGCAGGTGCTCGCGGGCCTGCCGCTCGACGTACGCCGGGTCCTGCCAGCGGGCCTTCTCGTCGCGCAGCCGCTCGACCTCGGCCCGCGCCCGCTCGGCACGGCGCTGCTGTTCGGCGATCCGGGAACGCTGCGAGACGAACTGCCGCATCGGGTAGGCGAGCGCGACGACGAGGGAGCAGACCACCAGGGCCAGCAGTGCCGCCCGGCCGGTGAGCCGGCTGCGGCGCGGCGGTCCGGCGCGCCGGCCGGCCCGGTAGACCCGGGCGGCGGCCTGCTCGCCGAGAGCCTTGAGTCTGGTCGCGGTGGAGAACCGCTCCCGGTCTCCGGCCACGTCGCCTCCCCTGTCGCTCCCCGTACCGGCTCTCCGTGTCCAGTACGAACGTCCCCGGCCACGGTACGGGACCGGGGACGGGGACGTCCGGATGCCGGGCGGGGCCGTGTGCGGCGGCCCCGTCGTGGCCTTACTGGAAGCGGAACCGCGGGAAGGCGGAGCGGCCCGCGTACACCGCGGCGTCGTCGAGGATCTCCTCGATGCGCAGCAGCTGGTTGTACTTGGCGACGCGCTCGGAGCGGGCCGGGGCGCCGGTCTTGATCTGGCCGCAGTTGGTGGCGACGGCCAGGTCGGCGATGGTGACGTCCTCGGTCTCACCGGAGCGGTGGGACATCATGCACTTGTAGCCGTTGCGCTGGGCCAGCTCGACGGCGTCCAGGGTCTCGGTCAGCGAGCCGATCTGGTTGACCTTGACCAGCAGGGCGTTGGCCGTGTTGCTCTCGATGCCGCGGGAGAGGCGCTCCGGGTTGGTGACGAACAGGTCGTCACCCACCAGCTGGACCTTGTCACCGAGCTGCTCGGTGATGGTCTTCCAGCCCTCCCAGTCCTCCTCGTTCAGCGGGTCCTCGATGGAGACCAGCGGGTACGCGGCGACCAGCTCGGCGTAGTAGGAGGTCATCTCGGCGGCGGAGAGCGACTTGCCCTCGAACGCGTACGCGCCGTCCTTGTAGAACTCGGTGGCGGCGACGTCGAGCGCGAGCGCGATGTCCTGGCCGGGGGTGTAGCCGGCCTTCTCGATGGCCTCGACGATCAGGTCGAGGGCCTCACGGTTGGAGTCCAGGTTCGGGGCGAAGCCGCCCTCGTCGCCGAGGCCGGTGGACAGGCCCCGCTCCTTCAGCACGGACTTCAGCGTGTGGTAGACCTCGGCGCCCCAGCGCAGGGCCTCGGAGAAGGACTCCGCGCCGATCGGGGCGATCATGAACTCCTGGATGTCCACATTGGAGTCGGCGTGCGAGCCGCCGTTGAGGATGTTCATCATCGGGACCGGCAGCAGGTGGGCGTTGGGGCCACCGAGGTACCGGAAGAGCGGCAGGTCGGACGCCTCGGAGGCGGCGTGCGCGACGGCCAGCGAGACGCCGAGGATGGCGTTGGCGCCGAGCGAGGACTTGTCCGGGGTGGCGTCCAGGTCGAACATCGCCTGGTCGATCAGCCGCTGCTCGGTGGCGTCGTAGCCGACGAGCTCCGGGCCGATCTGCTCGATCACGGCGAGGACGGCCTTCTCGACACCCTTGCCGCCGTAGCGGCTCTTGTCACCGTCGCGGAGCTCGAGGGCCTCGAACGCTCCGGTGGAGGCACCGGAGGGGACGGCGGCACGACCGGTGCTGCCGTCGTCGAGGCCGACCTCGACCTCGACCGTGGGGTTGCCTCGCGAGTCGAGGATTTCCCGGGCTACGACGACGTCGATGGACGGCACGAGCATCTCCTTCATGGGTGTGACGCAGATTCGCAGTGTCTGGGTGGCGCTGCGCCACGAGCCTAACCGGACCGGCCGCATCGGTCGGCCTCTGCCCGCCCGGCGAGACGAAAAGGCGCCCATAGACCCGCAAAAGCACGCCCCGGCCGGGCGCGTCCGGGGGCAGGGCGCTCGGCCGGGGCGGCACGCCCGCTGCCCCGGCCGGGCCGGGGCAGCGGGAGGCGGGTCAGCTCAGGTGGAGCCGCTGGCCCGGGTAGATCACATCGGCGTCGTCCACGATGTCCTTGTTCAGGTCGTAGACCTTCTTCCAGCCGCCCTTGACGTCCTCGGCCTTCGCGATGGTGCCGAGGGTGTCGCCGGACTTGACCTTGTACTCGCCGTCGCCCTTCTTGACGGGCTTGGGCGCGGCCTGCTTCTGCGGGGCCGCCGCCGGGCGGTCGCTGCGGTCGGCGTGCTCCGGGGCACCGCGGTCCTCCGTGGCGTCGCCGGAGGAGGAGCCGGTGTCGACACCGGCGGCCGGGCCGCCCGCGGTGAGGCCGCCGGCCCCGGCGCAGGACCAGGCGCCCGGACCCTGCTGGGCGAGCAGCTTCTCGGCAGCGGCGATCTGCTGCTCCTTGGTGGCCTGGTCGGCGCGCGGGGCGTACTGGGTGCCGCCCGCGGCGGCCCAGCTGGACTGGGAGAACTGCAGGCCACCGTAGTAACCGTTGCCGGTGTTGATGGACCAGTTGCCACCGGACTCGCACTGGGCGACCTTCTCCCAGGTGTCCACGGAGGCTGCGGAGGCCGAGGTGGCGCCGATCAGCGGGGCGGCCACGGCGGTGCCCGCCAGACCGGCGAGCGCGGCCATACGGACGGCCTTGGACGGACGGCGATGCTTGTTCTTGCCGGAAAGCAGCATGGAACGGTCTCCTCACCGACGCCTGCGAGGTGAGCTGTCGGGTTCGGGCTGTGAGTGCCCGGCCCGGTGCCTGCGCACCGGGCTTCACCCCTAGCCGGTCGGCCCGTTCATCCTTCAACGGACGTGTCCGGCACTTACCTTGGGTCCCCCGCTCCTGCCTACGGCGCTTTCGCGACGATTCCCTCCGGCCGCCGGCAGGATTCGGCGTGACGGTCGGAGGCGCCCGCGGTGGCGAGCGGACACGACGGTAAGCACACCCGCCCCGCAGGTTCAAAGTGCGACATCCCGCCCATCAAACCCCTCCCTGCCCGCCCGTCACTCACATCACCGCAGGTGAGGGCGGGTACAGGGCCATCCGACCGTCCAGACAGGTGCGTTGGGCCGATGAGATGCTTCTCTCACGCACCCACAACGGGCGGAAAGGGCTCGAACTACCCTTCGGAATCGCTCAGATCGAGGTCCTGGCCTGGGCGAATCACGTCCGCGTCGGAGCCGACGACGTCCTCGTTCGACGCGTACAGCGCGCTCCAACCACCGGGAAGGGCGTACTCCTGAGCGATATCCGACAAACTGTCACCCGGTTGGACGGTGTACCGGCCGTCCGCGGACGTGTCGGCCCGGTCCTCACCACGCGAGGCGTGCCGTCCGCTGTCGCGCTCCTCGTCCCCGGACTCCTGCTCGTCGGCGGGGGCGCCACGGTGCCGGCCGGTGCCGTCGCCGCCCTTGTCCGAGCCGTCCTCGTCCGAGCCACCCTTCCCGCCGGACGCTCCGTCACTTTCGTCGGACCGGTGGGCGTCGGCCTTGTCGTCGCCGCTCTTGCCGTCGTCCGCGTCGCCGTTCTTCGCGTCGTCGCTCTTCGCGTCGCCGTTCTTGTCGTCCTCGCGCTTCCCGCCGTCGCCCTTGTCGTCATCGGCGTCGTCGCTCTGCGCGCGGTCCGCGTCGTCGTCGGCTCTGCCGGACGACGACGCGCCGTCGGAGTACTCCGGGTCGAGCGGCAGCAGGGACTCCAGCGGGCCCGGCGGCTCGGTGCTGCCGGGGTCGACGTCGGGGGCCTCGCCCCCTTCCTGGAGCCGCGCGTTGGTGGCACAACTGGGCCAGGCCTCCGGCCCGCGGTCGGTGAGGATCTTCTCGGCCACCGATATCTGCTGGGAGCGGCTGGCCAGGTCGGCGCGCGGCGCGTAGTCCCGGCCGCCGTACTCCTCCCACATCTCCTGGGTGAACTGCAGACCGCCGTAGAAGCCGTTGCCGGCGTTGGCACTCCACAGCCCGCCGCTCTCGCACTGGGCGACCCGGTCCCAGGTGTCGGCGTCCGCCGCCTGGGCGCCGGTGGCCCCGAGCAGCGGCATCGCGATGCCCGCTCCGGTCATGCCGACGGTGACGAAGATGGCGGGTGCCTGGCGGGGGCGGCGGTGTCGACCGTTCCCGGAACGCATGCGGTTGCCTTTCGAGCGAGTGACAGAGGGCCGTGGGGGGACCGCTTGAAAGTAACGGCGGCCCACGGCAGTCACAAGACGATGTAGCCGAGATCACGTATTGGTCACGTAGTTGACAAACCTTCACTTCCCGTAGGGCTGAACTCCACCGGAAGGGTCCGCAGTCCCCGCATGATGAGCCCGCCACGCCATCGCAATTCATCCGTTTCCACCGCAAGTCGCATATCCGGCAGACGGCGCAGCAGGGTGGCCAGCGCGGTCTGTGCCTCCAGCCGGGCGAGCGGTGCGCCCAGGCAGTAGTGGATGCCGTGGCCGTAGCCGAGGTGCTGGTTGTCGCGGCGGGCGAGGTCGAGGGTGCCGGGCGCGTCGAAGCGCTCCGGGTCGCGGTCGGCCGCGGCCAGTACCACCAGCACCGGCTCCCCGGCGGCGATCCGCTGCCCGCCGAGGGTCAGCGGCTCGGTGGCGAACCGCCAGGTCGCGAGCTCGACCGGGCCGTCGTAGCGCAGCAGCTCCTCGACACCGGTGGCGAGCAGCTCCGTTTCGCCGGCCGCCAGGGAGCGCTGCAGCCGCTCCCGTTGAACGGGATGGCGCAGCAGCGCGTACATACCGTTGCCGATGAGATTCACCGTGGTCTCGAAACCGGCGAACAGCAGGATGAACGCCATCGCGGCCGCCTCGCCCTCGGTCAGGTGCTCACCGTGGTCGCTGGCGCGGATCAGGCCGGAGATGAGGTCGTCGCCCGGTTCCGCCCGCTTGCGGTGGATCAGTTCGGCCAGGTACGACCGCATCTTCTTGACCGAGCGGGCCACTCCCCCGCGCGGTCCGCCGCCGTGCCGGATCATCATCCCGGCCCAGTCCCGGAAGTCGTCCTGGTCCTCGGCCGGTACGCCCAGCAGGTCGCAGATGGCGTAGATGGGGAGGGGAAAGGCGAATTCGTGGATGAGGTCCGCGGAGCCCTTCCCGGCGAAGCCGTCGATGAGCCCGTCGGTCAGCTCCTGCACCCGGGGCGCGAACTCCGCCACCCGGCGCGGGGTGAAGGCCTTGGACACCAGGCGGCGCAGCCGGGTGTGGTCCGGCGGGTCGATATTGAGCAGATGGGTCATCAGATCGGCGCTGCGCTCGCCGGGAATGCCGACCTTGCCCTTGGCGTGGGCGGACTCGCTGTGGTGGACGGGGTTCTTGGAGAGCCGGGCGTCCGCGAGGGCCTGCCGGGCGTCGGTGTACCGGGTCACCAGCCAGGCCTCGACGCCGCTGGGCAGCGCGGTCCGGTGCACGGGGCTGTGCTCGCGCAGCCAGGCGTACGCCGGATACGGGTCGGCGGCGAACTCCCAGCCGAAGAGCTGGGGCGGGGAGTCCGTGATCGAGGCGTCCTGGGCCCGGGTGGCGGGGGTCTCGGGCGCCGGGGCGGTGACGTCCGGAGGCGAGACGTGCGGGGCGGTGGCCGCCGGTGGCCGGCGGTCCGCGGTGGAGGCATCCGGGGCGGTGGCGTCCGGGGTCTCGTGGGCCGGGGCGGTGACGTCCGGGGTCGGATCGGGGTTTTCCTGGGGCACGCTTCACCGTAACCGCCCCGCCGGGAGGCCCCGCGGCCCGTCCGCGGGGACGCCGGGGCCGGGGGCTTGGGAGCCGGGGCCGGAGGCCGGCGTCCGGGAGCCGAGGCCGCGGGGGCTTGGGAGCCGGGGCCGGAGGCCGGCGTCCGGGAGCCGGACCGGGACCCCCGGGAAGCCGGAGGGCGTTACGCGGTCTGCCGGGCGTCGTGGTGCTCCAGCCAGCCGGAGGTGAGGAGGTACTGGCCGAGGAGGTATCCGGCCATGATCAGCACCTCCTGGGAGGGGACTTCCCGGCCCGCCTCCTTGAGCCCGATCAGCAGGTCCGAGCCCAGGAAGGCGGCGGCGCCCGCACCGACCCGGCCACCCACACCGAGCGCGGTGACCGTCATCGCGACCAGCGCGAGGCTGTAACCGGCCACCGGCAGCCGCAGCTGCTTGTCGAGGGTCGGCGCGAGGGCGGCGTTCACCGCGGCCCAGCCCGCCAGACAGCCGACCGCCGGCCAGGGCTTCCGCGCGATCCCGCGGAGTGCGCCGAGTCCGGTACAGCCCGCGGTGTAGCTGACCTGGGTGCCCAGGAACGCCGCCATGCCGAGGAGGAACGCGGGCTTGTGCTCGTCGAAGAGGAGCGCCGTGTCACCGGCGGCGGCGAAGGCGAGCCCGGCGACGAGGGCCTTGGGGACCGGCGCGGAGGTGTCGGGCCGGCGGCGCAGCACATGGACCGCGAGCGCGGGCATGAGCAGCGGCTTCGCGGCCCGGCGCAGTCCGCGCGGGCTGCTGTTCACGCCCGCCAGGTCGGCCGCGGAGAGCACTCCGAACGCCGCGAGCGCGCCGCGCCCGTGACCGTCGGGCCGGGTCAGCTGCTGTGCGGCCGCGGCCGCCGCCCGGAGTACGCCCTGCCGCCGGGAGCCGCCCTGCCCGGTCCGCCTGCGCTGCCCGCCCTGCCCGAAGATCGCCATGGCAGGCAGTCTCGCGATGTCGCTGATGCCCCGTCAACGGTGGGGTGATGTGATGTGCCGCTCCCACCGGGCCCGTCGGGTGGGTGGGCCGTCGGTCCATGGGCGCAACTCTCCCCGGCCCGCGGCCCGAGGCGGGATCCCGCTGGGCGGGCGCGCCGTCCGGGCGCGTCCCGCGCGCCGGGTCATCCCGTGCCGTGGCCGCTGCCGCCGTGGTCCCACTTCCGGGGCTCCCCGTCGTCCTTGGTCCGCGACCCGGAGCCGAATTCGTACGGCATGTGCCGGATGCCGTCCCGCGGGACCTCGTCCCCTTCGCGGTACTCGGACACATCCGTGCGCGGCCGGGCCACGTCCTGGTGGCCGGGCCCGTGGTTGGGCGGGGCCTCCCCGCTGCGGTGTTCGACCTGGGTCTCCCAGGCACCGCCGCGCGGCTGGGGCTGCTGCGGCGGGTCGGGCTCCCGCGAGCGGACGCGGTAACCGAGCCACACGGCCCCGATCAACAGAATCACCACGATGATTCCGACCACCAGTGGGGCGATGCCGACCAGGTAGTCCCGGAGTGCGATGTCCGAGCTCAGCTGCTGGTACATATCGGACGAGTACCCGGGTCGCGGGGGGTCACTCGGCTTGTTCGGCCATCCGGATGGCGTCCCGGTAGGCGCGGGCCGCCGCCCGCAGCGCCGATTCCGGATCGATGCCCTCCGCCTCCGCCCGGACGGCCAGGGACAGCAGCCGCTCGCCGAGGTCGCCGCCGCCCCCGGACACCGGCGCGGCCACCTCCAGCCCCGCCGTCCGTACCCGGGAGGCCAGCTTGGTGGCGAGGGCCAGCGCGGGCTGCCCCAGCGGGATGCCGTCCGTCACGGACTCCCGCTGCTTCTCGGCGGCCTTCGTCCGGCGCCAGTGCGCCTTGACGTCCTCGGCGCTCTCGGCGGTCTCCGTCCCGAAGACATGCGGGTGCCGGTGGATGAGCTTCTCCACGATCGTGCCCGCCACGTCGTCGATGGAGAACGGCTCCTCCGCGTCGTCCTGCGCGATGCGCGCGTGGAACACGACCTGGAGCAGGACGTCGCCCAGCTCCTCCCGGAGCTCCTCGCGGTCCCCCGCCTCGATGGCCTCCACCAGCTCGTAGGCCTCTTCGATGCCGTACTTCGCCAGGCCCTCGTGGGTCTGGGCGCTGCTCCACGGGCACTCGGCGCGGATGGTGTCCATGACCTGTACCAGGTCCAGGAGGCGTGCGCCCGGAAGGTCGTAGGAGGCGGGCAGCAGTTCCAGGTCGGGCATCTGCACCCGCCCCGATCCGGCGAGCCGGGCGAGCCCGTCGGTCAGCCGGGCGTCGCCCTCACCGGACGGGATGACGACGAGGGTGCGGCCGCCCGCGCTGTCGTCGACCAGCTCCTGGGCGTCCGCCGCCGCCTCCTCGACCGTGATCCCGGCCTCGCGCAGATACGGCAGCTGCGGGTGGGCCGGGTCGGCGCACAGCACCCGGTCGGCGCCGTGCAGCACCTGCCAGGCGGGCCAGGACAGCAGCCCGGGGGCGACCCGGTGGCTGGTGGTGAGAAGGACGATTCGGCCGGGGGCATCTGCAGTCACGCGTCGAACGTAACCCACCGGGCGGGGGCCCCAGGCCCCGGTCGGGGGTCGGCAGGGGGCCGTACCCGGTGATTGCGGTGCGCCCCGGGCCCGGTGCTTGCCCGGTCCCTCTACTCCCCGGCCCCTTTGCTGCCCGGCCCCCTTGTTCCGCGGCCCGGTGGGCTCTGCGCCCCCGGCGGGCTCCGCAACCCCGGTGGGCTCGGTGGTCCGGGGCCCGCGGACCCGATGTGCGGTGGTCCGGAGGCCGCAGATCCGATGTGCGGTGGTCCGGGGGCCGGCGGTTGCGGCGGTGCGGCGTCAGGCCGGCTCGCCGGGGGCCGGCGGGGCCTTGCGGAGCCAGCTCTCCTTCACCGTGCCGAGCAGCACCTTCTTCTCGTCCCAGGTGCCGTAGCGCGGATTGACGTCGATGCCCATCGTGGCGGAGGCCCGCTGCAGGGCCCGGCCGAGCTTGGTCTGGCCCTTCGGGTCGTTGGGCTCCACGCCGAGCGAGCGCGCCAGCCGGTCCATCATGAGCTGGTTGCGGACGGTGTCCGTCACCTGGCCGGGGCCGATGGCGTACTGCTGGAGCCAGAGGGCCCGCAGCCGCGCCGCGCCGCCCGCGCCCTGTTCGGCGGCGGTCTGCGCCCGCTGGATGTCGCGCCGGCTGACCGCGATCCCGGCGTCCCCGGCCGCCCGGGCCAGCACCCTGTCGAAGATCATGCTGTTCAGGGTGGCCCGGCTGAGCTGCCCGGTGTCCTGGATGAGCTGGGCGGACTGCGGGACCTTGCGCTGCGCCTCCCGTACGCCCTCCACCGTGTCCTGGAGCTGGGACACCGTGATCCGGTCGCCGTCGACCACGGCCGCGGCCCCGGGGTGCGGATTGCTGCCGCAGGCGGTGAGCAGCGGAGACGCGGTGAGCAGTGCGGCGGCGGTCACGGAGAGCGCGGTCCAGCGGTTCCTCGGGCGGTACGGCAGCATCAAGCCTCCCGGCAAAGATCGGCACAGCGTGCGGGCGAAACCCTCCATGAGGGACGGTGGCGTGCGACGAGCGGGCATATCGATCCGGCGTTGATCGATGTTAGGGAGTCCGCGGGACCGTAGCCACTGATTCGACCAACGATTCCGCGGTCACTTGGGTACGCGGCCCGTCCGGAACGCCCGGTACCGGGGTACGGGCGGTACGGGCACGGGGTCTGGTCAGTAAGGGGACCGGGACAGAAGGCAGTACGGGACGGTACGGGGGCCGGGCACGGGGCAGCACTTGGCCCGGCCGGGTCAGGGCAGGGAGCGTGCCCGGGTCACCCGCCGCACTGCCGCAGCATCATCCGCTTGTCGGCGGCTGTCACCGGGAGGTCGTACTTCAGCGACACCTGGGCGAAACGGACCGAATACGAGCAGCGGATGCGCTTGTTCGGCGGCAGCCAGGACGCGGGGCCGGAGTCGCGCTTGGCGCTGTTGGCCGGCCCGTCGACCGGTATCAGGTTCAGCGGATCGTTGGCGATGGCCTGGCGCCTGCCCTCCGGCCAGCGGGCGGCGCCCAGCTGCCAGTCGTACGAGAGCGGCATGACGTGGTCGATCTGGACGGCGATGGCGTGGGACTTGGTCCAGTCGATCGTTCTGCCGGTGTACGGGTCGTGCAGGGTCAGGGAGGTGACGACGCAGTCCGATCCGGAACGGAAGCGGACCTGCTCCCCGTCGCGCTGGAGGAGATCGTTCCGGGTGTCGCAGCCGTTGCGCGCGAACGGGATGCCGCCGGGCGCCGAGTCCATCCACGCGTAGCCGAACGCGTCCCGGTCGTATCCGGTCCGCGGGCCGCGGCCTTTCGTCGTGAGCTTCTCGATGACGGCTCTGGCCTGCGCCTTCTCGGCCGCCGAGGTGATGGCGGCGAGCCCCGGTTTCGTACCGTCGGGATTCCGCAGCGGGCTGACGGCGCGTCCGGACCCGGTGGCCGGGGCCGATGCCGAGGAGCCGCCGTCCCCGGGTGGGTCGATCCCCTTGCAGCCGGTGAGCAGGAGCCCCGCCGCCAGCAGCACCGCGGCACCTGCCGCGCCGAGTCCCGCAGCAGGCTGTCCGTGATCCGCAGCAGACCGTCCGCGATCCGTGTACCCCTCGGTGTGCATGGCCCGGCCCCCCACGATGAGCTGCGACGATCCAGCGATCCGAAGGGCAGCATAGAGCGGTCCCGCCTGCGCACGGCGGCCGCCGGTCGATACTGCGGCACGGCTGTTGCGGGGGCGGCGGTAGGAGTGGCCGCGGGCACGAGGGCGACAGCGTGTTCAAGCCGGGGCCCCTGACGGGGAGTTGATGCCGGAGAGGCCCTCCTGAAGAGCCTGCCGGGTCGAGTCCGGCGCACCACCGGGGCATGCCGCCCCGGTGGCCACCCCCGGGATCAGGAGCCGAGGATCGTCGTCAGGAACTCGCCCGTCCAGGCCAGCAGATCGCGGCCGACCAGCGGCTTGCCGCCGATACGGGCCGTCGCCGGACGGGGCACCAGGATCTGCTGCGTGTTCGGCTTGAGCACCGTCCGCGGGTACAGCCGCTTGAGCCGCAGCTCCTGCGATTCGCGCAACTCCACCGGCGAGAAGCGGATGTTGGGGCCCTGGAGGGTGATGTCGGTGACCCCGCAGGAGCGGGCGAGCATCCGCAGTCCGGCGACCAGGAGGAGGTTCTCCACCGGCTCCGGCAGCTTGCCGTAGCGGTCGGTGAGCTCCTCGCGGACCGCGGCGATGTCCTCCTCCGAGGTGGCGGCGGCGATCGACCGGTAGGCCTGGAGCCGCAGCCGCTCGCCGGGCGCGTAGTCGTGCGGGACGTGCGCGTCCACCGGCAGCTCGATCTTGACCTCCAGCGGCGGCTCCTCCTCGGCCCCGCCCTCGATGGATGCCCGGTAGTCGGCGACGGCCTCGCCGACCATGCGGACGTACAGGTCGAAGCCCACCCCCGCGATGTGGCCGGACTGTTCGCCGCCCAGCAGGTTGCCCGCGCCGCGGATCTCCAGATCCTTCATCGCGACATACATGCCCGCGCCCATCTCGGTGTGCTGGGCGATGGTCGCCAGCCGCTCGTGGGCGGTCTCGGTGAGCGGCTTCTCCGGCGGGTAGAGGAAGTAGGCGTAGCCGCGCTCCCGGCCCCGGCCCACCCGGCCGCGCAGCTGATGGAGCTGCGAGAGGCCGAAGTTGTCGCCGCGCTCGACGATCAGGGTGTTGGCGTTGGAGATGTCGATCCCGGACTCCACGATGGTGGTGGAGACCAGCACGTCGAACTTCTTCTCCCAGAAGTCCACCACGACCTGCTCCAGGGCGCCCTCCGTCATCTGCCCGTGCGCGGTGGCGATCCGCGCCTCGGGGACGAACTCCCGCAGCCGCGCGGCGGCCCGGTCGATCGACTCCACCCGGTTGTGGATGTAGAAGACCTGGCCCTCGCGCAGCAGTTCACGGCGGATGGCCGCACCGATCTGCTTCTGCTCGTACGGGCCGACGAAGGTCAGCACCGGGTGCCGTTCCTCCGGCGGCGTGGTGATCGTCGACATCTCGCGGATGCCGGTGACCGCCATCTCCAGCGTCCGCGGGATCGGGGTCGCCGACATGGTGAGGACGTCGACATTGGCGCGGAGCTTCTTCAGCTGCTCCTTGTGCTCCACACCGAAGCGCTGCTCCTCGTCGACGATGACCAGCCCCAGGTCCTTGAACTTGGTCTCGGACGAGAACAGCCGGTGGGTGCCGATCACGATGTCGACCGAGCCGTCCTTGAGCCCTTCCAGAACGGCCTTGGCCTCGGTGTCGGTCTGGAACCGCGACAGGGCGCGGGTGACCACCGGGAACTGGGAGTACCGGTCCGAGAAGGTGCCCATGTGCTGCTGGACGAGGAGCGTGGTGGGGACCAGGACCGCCACCTGCTTGCCGTCCTGCACCGCCTTGAACGCCGCGCGGACCGCGATCTCCGTCTTGCCGTAGCCGACGTCGCCGCAGATCAGCCGGTCCATCGGGACCGACTTCTCCATGTCCTCCTTGACCTCGGCGATGGTGGTGAGCTGGTCGGGCGTCTCCGCGTACGGGAAGGCGTCCTCCAGCTCGCGCTGCCAGGGGGTGTCCGGGCCGAAGGTGTACCCGGGGGCCGCCATCCGCGCCGAGTACAGCTTGATCAGGTCGGCTGCGATCTCCTTGACGGCCTTCTTGGCCCGCGCCTTGGTCTTGGTCCAGTCGGCGCCGCCGAGCCGGTGCAGTGTCGGGGCCTCGCCGCCGACGTACTTGGTGACCTGCTCCAGCTGGTCCGTCGGCACGAACAGCCGGTCGCCGGGCTGGCCGCGTTTGGCCGGGGCGTACTCGACGAGGAGGTACTCGCGGGTGGCGCCCTGGACGGTGCGCTGCACCATCTCCACGTACCGGCCCACGCCGTGCTGCTCGTGGACGATGAAGTCGCCCGGCTCCAGGGTCAGCGGGTCGATGGTCTTGCGGCGGCGGGCCGGCATCCGGCCCATGTCCTTGCCCGCGGCCTTCTGCCCGGACAGGTCGGTCTCGGTGAGCACCGCCAGCTTCAGGCCCGGGTCGATGAAGCCGTAGTCGATGGAGCCGCAGGCCACATGGACCACGGACGGGGCGATCTCGCCGAGGTCGCCCGCCCGGCCCCCGGCGTCGGCGAGCCGGGCGGCGATGCCCTCGCCGCCCAGGACCTCGACGGTACGGACCGCCGGGCCGTGCCCCTCGGTGACGTAGACGGCGCGCCAGCCCTCGGCCAGCCAGCCCTTGGTGTCGGCCAGCGCCCGGGCGGTGTCGCCGCGGTAGCTCTCGGGGGCGTGCATGCCGAGCCGGAGCGCGTCCCCCTCCAGCTCGGAGTCGGTGGTGAACGGGCTCACCGTCCACCACATCATGCCCAGCTCGCGCGCCCGGTCCCGGACGTCGGCGATGCCCCACAGCGAGGCGGCGCCGACATCGATGGGGGCCTCGCCGCCGCCGGCGGTGGCCGCCCAGGACGCCTGCAGGAACTCCTGGCTGGTGGCCACCAGGTCGGCGGCCCGGGTGCGCACCCGCTCGGGGTCGCTGACGACGGCCATGCTGCCCGCGGGCAGCACGTCCAGCAACAGCTCCATCTCGTCGACCAGGACGGGGGCCAGCGACTCCATGCCCTCGACGGCGATCCCCTCGGCGATCTTCCCGAGGAGTTCGGTGAGCTCGGGGTGCCGCTCGGCGAGGGCGGCGGCGCGGGTGCGCACCTCCTCGGTGAGCAGCAGCTCGCGGCAGGGCGGCGCCCACAGACCGTGTTCGGCGACTTCGAGGCTGCGCTGGTCGGCGACCTTGAAGTAGCGGATCTCCTCGACGTCGTCGCCCCAGAACTCGATCCGGAGCGGGTGCTCCTCGGTGGGCGGGAAGACGTCGAGGATGCCGCCGCGCACCGCGAATTCGCCGCGCTTCTCGACCAGCTCGACCCGGGAGTACGCGGCCGCGGCGAGGGCGTCCGTCACCTCGCCGAGGTCGGCGCTGTCCCCGCCGCGCAGGCTCACCGGCTCCAGGTCGCCCAGGCCCTTGACCTGCGGCTGCAGTACGGAGCGGATCGGCGCCACCACGACGCTGACGGGCCCGGCGGTCGGGTCGTCCGGGGCCGGGTGCGCCAGCCGCCGCAGCACGGCGAGGCGGCGGCCCACGGTGTCGGACCGGGGCGACAGCCGCTCGTGCGGCAGCGTCTCCCACGACGGGTACTCGACCACGCCGTCCGCCGGCAGCAGCGACCGCAGGGCGGCGGCGAGGTCCTCGGCCTCCCGCCCGGTGGCGGTCACGGCGAGAACGGGCCGCTCGGCCGAGCGGGCCAGAGCGGCGATGGCGAAGGGACGGGCGGCGGGCGGGCCGACGAGATCCACCTGCGGGCGATTGCCGTCGGCGGCCGCCTTCACCGCTTCCGCGAGCGCGGGATCGTTGACGACGACGTCGAGCAGACCGTGCAGGCTCATGAAGCTTTCCCGTCCCGGGGTGGACATGACGAACGTGTGGACATGACGAACGCGGCGGACAACGCACGCCGCCCGACACGTGGAAACGGGCCGGGGTGGTCCAGAGTACGTCGCTGCACCGACAGCCGGGGGCGGGCAGCGGGAGAGGGGCGGGGGCCTGGGCTGTGACCTGCGGGGACACCGGGCAGCGGGCCTGGGGACGGGCTCGCGCCCTACGCCCCGACGTGCCGGGGTGACGGGCGCAGGGAACCGGGCGCGACAGTGAATCCCGAGCCCACGGCCGACGCCACGCCGCCAGGAGTGGGGTGACTCAACCGGCCTCGCCGGTGTGACCGACGGCGTTCGACGCCATGCGGACGGTCACGGCCTGCATTCCTTCACTCCCTCCGTCACGTAGACGGAGGAGACCTTCCAGACTCCTGCGGCGCCCTTCTCCAGACGCATCGTGTAGCGACTGGCGTTGCGCTTCGCGTGGGGGTCGTCCCTGTAGACCTTGTTCGTCTTCCTGTCCTTGCTGAACACCTTGCTCTGATCCCGGCACGTCACCAGTCCGGCGGTTCCGCCCTCGACAGCAACCTTGCCGTCGAAGTACCGGTCCTTCCCGGTGGGAGCCAGGTTGTCCTTGATGTTCAGACCGATCTGCGTAGCGGCGTACTTCGTGCCACCGGCCTTCGAGTAGAAGAGGTAGGCAGGGTCCTTGAGGTCATTCCGCGCACTGGCTCGCTTCATTGCCCGGAAGAACTGTTCGGCGTCCTTGAAAACCGCATCCTCGGCAGGTTTCCCGGTTCCGCCCCAGGCGAAGTTCATTTCGAGGTCGTCGGGCAATTCGACGCTCGGCCTACCCTCAGGGACCGAGGGCGACGCACTCGGAGTCTCCGATCCGGCCTTCTTTCCCGTCGATCCCTTCCGGGGAGGGGTCGGACTTTCCTCCGCAGGCTGTCAGCAGCATCGTCGAAGCCGCCAGCAGGACAGCCGCGGGGATTCGTGCTCGCTGTCGCATTTTCAACTTCCGTACTTTTGCTGGTAGTTGGACCGTCCAGCACGGTACTGCACACGCATCCGACGCCGTCCGTGAGGCTTCTCAGGCAGCTCGACAGGAAGGGGCGATATCCGCATCGCAGATCGCGCCGGGGCCGGGAACGTGCCGCGGCCCGGGTGCGCTCCCCCGCAGCGCACCCGGGCCGTCGTCATCGCGTTCAGTGCCGGCTTTGCTCGGCACCGATTGCGCCCCCGGTCGGGCCCCACCTCCGGGTCGGGCCCGCTCCCACAGGTTAGGGAGCGGCGGACATCGCCCACCTCCTCCGCCGGGACGAGACATGGGAGGGGAGAAGGCGTGGGCCTCCCCCTAAGGGATGACCGGCAGGAGATGACCGGCGGCAGGAGGTGACCCACAGGACACGTCGCCCACCCCGCCCTGACGGCCAGGGCCTCCCCCAGCGACGCCCCTCCGGACCGTTCTCCGGACTCGTCCGGCATGGAAGGGTGTGGGGTACACAGACCGGTGGAGGGGGAAGCATGGGCGGGACCGCGGGACGTATGAGCCGGGACGCGGCGCCTGCCTCCGGCTCCCCGCCGGCGGCCCGCCGCGGGCCCGTGGTCGCCGCGCTGATGCTCGCGATGGCGCTGGCCGCGCTCGACGGCACCATCGTCTCGACCGCCGTCCCGCAGATCGTCGGCGACCTCGGCGGCTTCTCCGTCTTCTCCTGGCTCTTCTCCGGCTATCTGCTGGCCGTCACGGTCACGCTGCCCGTCTACGGCAAGCTGTCCGACACCTTCGGCCGCAAGCCGGTCCTCGTCTGCGGGATCAGCCTGTTCCTCGTGGGCTCGCTGCTGTGCGCCGGGTCCTGGAACATGGCCGTCCTGATCGCCTTCCGGGTGGTACAGGGGCTGGGCGGCGGGGCGATCCAGGGCACCGTCCAGACCATCGCCGCCGACCTCTACCCGCTGAAGGAACGGCCCCGGATCCAGGCCCGGCTGTCCACGGTCTGGGCCGTGTCGGCCGTCGCCGGCCCCGCCGTCGGCGGGCTGCTCGCCGCCTACGCGGACTGGCGGTGGATCTTCCTGATCAACCTGCCGGTCGGCGCCGTCGCGGTGTGGCTGATCCTCCGTCACCTGCACGAGCCCCACGGATCCCGCGACCGGAAGCCGCGGATCGACTGGGCCGGCGCCCTGGGCGTGTTCGCCTGCGGCGGGCTGCTGCTCACCGCGCTCGTCCAGGGCGGGGTCGCCTGGCCCTGGCTGTCCACCCCGTCACTCGCCCTGTTCGGCGCCGGAGCGCTGTGCGCGGCGGCCACCGTGGCCATCGAACGGCGGGCGGCAGAACCGATCATTCCGGGCTGGGTCTGGAAGCGGCGCACCATCGCGGCCGTCAACCTGGCGCTCGGCGCGCTCGGCCTGCTCATGATCGCCCCGACGGTCTTCCTGCCGACCTACGCCCAGTCCGTCCTCGGCCTCGGCCCCATCGCCGCCGGATTCGTCCTCTCCGTCATGACGCTGAGCTGGCCGCTGTCCGCCGCGCTCAGCAGCCACGTCTACAACCGCATCGGCTTCCGGCAGAGCGCCCTCGTCGGCATCGGCGCGGCGGCCCTGATCCTGCTCGCCTTCCCCCTGCTCCCCTACCCCGGAGCCCCCTGGCAGCCCGCCCTGATCATGCTGCTGCTCGGCGCGGCCCTCGGCATCTTCCAACTGCCGCTCATCGTGGGCGTGCAGTCGACCGTCCGGTGGGCCGAGCGCGGCACCGCCACCGCATCCGTCCTGTTCTGCCGGCAGGTCGGCCAGAGCGTCGGAGCGGCGCTCTTCGGGGCCGTCGCCAACGCCACCCTGGCCCGGCACCTCGCCACCGCACCGGCCGCGATGCGCTCCGGACTCCCCGGCGACCTCGACTCCGTCTCCCACGCCCTGGAGCACCCCGGGTCGCTCAGCGCCCCGGCAGCGGACTACCTGCGGCGCGCGGTCGACACCGCCGTCGACCATGTGTACGTGGGGGCCGCCGCGGCGGCCGCCCTCGCCTTCCTCGTCCTGCTGTTCCTGGCGCCGCGCCGCTTCCCGGTTCTGCCCGACGGCGAGACGGACTGAGCGCGGGCCCGCCCGGCCCCCGTGACGTCCACGCCCCGCCGGACCTTCACCGGCAGGGGAGCCCGACGGAGTACGGCGTCGGCACGGCACCGCCGGGACCGGCACCTGCATGTCCTGGAGAACGCCCCGAGCAGCCGTCCGGAACACCCACGCCCACCGCTCACCGCCCGCCGCCCCGCCCCGCCCCGCCGTCAGCCTTCCGGGCGCGGCGCCGGACCCGGTACCGCGCCCGGATCCCGCTCCATCCCGCCCGCGAGCCCCGACAGCGTGCTGCGCACCCGCGCCATGTGCTCCCGCAGTTCCTCCCGCTGCTCCTCGTGCTCCTTCAGCAGCCGCTCGGTCTCCTGCTCCACCCGCTCCTCCCACGCCCGGGCCCGCGCCACCAGCTCCGCGCCGCGGGTCTCCGCGTCCTCCTGCCAGGCGCGCGCGGCCCGCTCCACCTCGGCGTGCGCCCGCTGCGCCTCCCCCAGCGTCGACTCCGCCCGCCCGAACAGGCTCTCGATCCGGGCGTCCGACTCCGCCTCCGCATCGGCGATCGCCCGCTCGGCCTCCGCCGCCCGCTCCGCGATCTCCTGCTCCTGCGCGGCGAGCAGGGTGGCGGTCCGCCGGCGCACCTCCGTCAGCACCGCCGTCGCGTCCGTACGCCACTCCTGGGCGTCCTGCCGGGCCCCGGTCCGCAGATCGTCGACCACCCGCTGGGCCGCCACCGCGCACCGCTCGGCCCACGCCTCCGCCTCGCCCCGCACCTCGACGGCATAGGTCCGCGCCCCGTCCTGGACCGCCAGCGCCTCTTCCTCCGCCTCCTCCCGGAACTCCCGCGCCGCGGCCTCCGCCCGCTCCCGCAGACCCACCGCCTCGGCCTCGGCGATGGCGAGCATCTCCTGCGCCCGCGGCCCCAGCGCCTCGTACGTCTGCGGCGGCAGGGCCGCGACCTCGGCCTGCAGCCGCTGGACTTCCTCCTCCAGCTCCTTGGCGAGGACGGTGAGCCGCGCCGCGCGCTCCCAGGCCTCGTCCCGGTCGGCCGACAGCCGGCTCACGGCACGGTCGACCTGCGCGGGACCGTAGCCGCGTTCCCGGCCGCGTACGACGGCGAAGCCGTGAGGTGACACAGACGCACTCATCTTGAAGCCCCTTTTGGTCCGTCATGCAACGCTCTGCGCGCCATCTTTCTGGATCGGAGCGATCCACTCATAACGCGACACTCCGCCACACTCCTGCCCAAGGATGCGCCGAGCGCACTCGAATACGGAACCGCCCCACCGGCCGCACCACGGCCGGACGGGGCATCCGGGGCGCCAACGGACCCGGCCCACCGGACACCGGCAGCACAAAAAGGACCGGGCGTCCGGCCTGTTTCCACAGGCCGGACGCCCGGTCCGGCACACCGTTCCGCGGGGCGGGGCTACAACAGCCCGTCCCACATCTGCTCGAGCAGCACCGCCCACCAGTTGTCCGGCGACGACAGCGCCGCCGGGTCCAGTGCGGCCAGCTGCGCCTGGAAGTCGACGGTCCAGCGGCCCGCCTGGTCCGGCGTCAGCCCGAACCGCAGCCGCCACATCCGGCCCAGCAGCGCCAGGCAGCGGACGAACTCCGGCAGCCCGGAATTGACGAACTGCGGCGCCACCGGCTGCCCGCCCGGACCCGCCTCCACCGGCACCGCCACGATGGCCGCCGTGCCGTACTGCACGCACAGCTGACGGCCGAAGTCGCTGCCCATCACCAGGTACGACGCCGCGTCCGGGGCCGGCTGCACCGCGCGCTCGGCGGCGAGCTCCGCCAGCGTGGGCACCGGGCGGCCCGGCTGGGCCTGCGCCCAGAAGAACGGGCCCATGTCCAGCGGCAGCCCGGCCCAGACGAGCGTCTGCCCGACCACGTCCGGAACGCCCTGCCGGGACACCGCACGCTGGTCGAAGCGGAACACGCCCTGCGGACCGAACGCCTGCATCAGCTCCTGCGCCAGGCCCTCCGCCGGAACCGGGGGAACCCGCTGCACCTGGCTCGGGTGCGGCAGCGGCACCCGGTTCGGCGCCGGCCGCGCGGGCCCGTCCGCCACCTGGTGCAGCTCACCCTGATGATCGATCAGATGCCGGACGCCCTGCTGACGGGAGGCGTGATCGAGGCCGTACGCGGCGGTGTGGCTGATCCGCACCTGCGGCCAGGTCTCCCGGATCATCCGGGCGCAGTAGCCGCCCGGCAGATCGCAGGACTCCAGCTCCGTGTGCAGCTCCAGCACCTGCTGCGGCGGCACGCCCATGGCGCGCAGCTCGTGCAGGATCTGCCACTCCGGATGCGGGGTGCCCGGCGCGGAACGGCGGATGAGCTGCTGCTCGGAGCCGTCCTGCGCGCGGTAGCGGAGGACGGCCATGTAGCCGGGGCCGACCATGGGCTGACCGTTCGGGGCCTGCGGGTAGCCGTACCCGCCCGGCGGCACACCGGGAGCACCCGGCTGCATGCCGGGCGCGCCCTGGGGCGGCTGGGCACCGGGCGGCATCCCGGGAGCACCGGGCGGCTGCGGGGCGCCGGGACCGCCCTGCGGAGGCATCGGCGCGCCGCCGGGCGGCGCGAACACGGTGGCGGCGGCATGCACCCCACCCGGCGCACCCGGCTGGCCCTGCGCACCCGGTACGCCCGGCTGTCCGGGAGCACCCGGAGGGCCCGGAGGCTGCGGGGCGGCCGGGCCCGGAGCGCCCGGCGGCGGACCCGGAGGCTGCGGAGCACCCGGACCACCGGTGCCCGGACCGGCCAGCATCGTCGCCGCATGATGCACACCACCCGGACCACCCGACTGGCCCGGCGCACCCGGCTGACCGGGAGCACCCGGAGGGCCGGGGGGCTGCGCGCCCGGCGCACCCGGAGCACCCGGCGCCGGCGGAGGCTGCGGACCGTTCGGGTCCGCGCTCTCCGGCGGCAGCGCCGGAGCCAGCTGCGTCGGGATGTAGCCGCCCGCCGGCGCGCCCGGAGCCCCCGGGCCCGACGCCGGAGCGCCCGCCCCCGGCGCACCCGGCGCCGGCGGAGTACCGGGCGTCACGCCCGGTGCGCCGTGCGGCGGAGTACCGGGGCCCGCACCGCGCGGAGCACGCGCCGTGTCCGCGTCCGCGATGTCCGCGGCGTCCGCACCCGGCGGCCGGCCCGTACCCGGAGCGCCCGGCGGCTGCTGCGGAGCCCCGGCGGCCCCCGGCCCGCCCCACCCCGGATCCGCCTCACTGCCCAGCGCCGGGGACACCGCCGTCGGCGGCAACTGGCTGCCGCCCGACATCAGCGCGGTCTTCGCCTCGGCACTCGCCGCGGGCGGCGGAGTGCCGCCCCCGTCCACATCGGACAGCGGCGGCGCGAACACCGTCTGCGGCAGGCCCACGGACCGGTCGTCGTCATCGCCCCGCGGCGTCGCGTCGGCCCACGGCGTACCCTCCGACGACGCACCCGCGCCGTCCGAGGAACCGCCCGGCCGCGCGGGAACACCGTCCGAGGCCGTCGGCTCGTGGTCCGCCGACGCGCCCCCACCGGACCCGGCGCCCGAACCCGCCTCCGGCCACTGCGACGCACCCGCGGCCGAGGACGAACCGCCCTCGCCCGCCGCCGGGGCGCCGCCCCCGAGCGACCCGGACCCCTGCGACCGCTGATCCGGAATACCGATCGCGTCCGCCGCGTCCTGCAGCCACTGCGGCGGCGTCAGCAGGAACGACGTCGCCTCCAGATCGATCCGCTGCGGCGGCACATCCGCCGCGGCGTCGTCCTCGGCCACGCCGTACAGCTCCTCGTACCGGCGGATCACCTCGCCCACCGGCAGCCCCGGCCACAGCGTGGCCTCCCCGCTGTCCCGGGCGATCACCATCCGGGCCCGGCAGCCGTCCGAGGAACCGCCGTCCCCCGGACCGCCCTCCCGGCCCTCGGCCCACACCACGAAACCCAGGTCGAACTCCCGTACCCGCACCTCACGCTGCTGGTACGGGGCCACATCGGTGTTGACCCAGCGCTCCCCGCGCTCCTGCGCCTGCGCGAACGTCACCATCGCGCTCACCCCTCCACCGGGACGGCACGCGCGAAGCCGCCGTCCACCATCAGGTTCGCGACGGTCTCCAGCTCCGGCGGGCTGCCCGCCAGCCGCTGCAGGAAGTCGTCGAAATCGTCACCGCAGGGCAGCAGCAGCGACTCGACCCGCTCCTGCACCGACAGGCCGTCCCGGTCCCGCGCGTCGTCGTACGCGCAGAACCACACCGAACCCGCCGCCTGCCCCTTCACCTTCACCGCGACCACGCCGCCCTGCACGAAGGCCACGCCCAGATAGTCCTTGGTCAGGTGGTCCCGCAGACACTTGTTGACATACACCAGGTCATTGACCGCGGCCTCGTCCCGCACCGCCAGGAACGGCTGGTCCACCAGCAGCCCCAGCTCCGCGTCGAGCGCCACCCCCACCGGCGCGCAGCCGCCCGCCGCCTTCAGGAACGCCCGGTACGCCCCCGGCAGCCGGTAGCCGAGATCCTCCTCCACACCGGCCACCTGCTCCTCGGTGACCGCCAACGACCGCGCCGGCAGTCCGAAGTGCGCCGGCCGGGTCTCCTGCAACGGCCGCGTGCCGCGCTTGGCCTGGTCCACCGCGGCCGTCGCCAGCCCGCCGTGGTGCCGCAGCAGCGCCTTCACCTCGACCGGGACCAGCTCCATCCGGCGCGTGCCCGCCACGTGATGCCACGTCCAGCCGTGCGGCGTGGCCACCGGCGACAGACTGCCCCACAGCTCGTGCCCGTCGGCGTGCAGCGCGGCGTTCGCCGACACGTAGTCCGTCAGCCGCAGCTCGTCGACACCGAAACCCTCCGGAGGATCGGCGATCTCCGCGGCAGCACGGGCATACGGGGAGAAATCCGGGAAACCGTCCCCGTCCACCCGCACGCCCTTCGGGTGCCGAGCGGCCCGGACCGGGTCCGGAAAGTGCACGGCCTGCCCGGCGTAGGCCGTGTTCGGTGGCGCGGCCTGCTGCCCGAGCCGACCTGTCGTCATGGCGGATGCCCCCTGCTGCGTCTGGCTGAATGCGCACAGCCTATGCGCTGCCGACGCACGCGGGCCCGCCCCCGCGGACCACGGCCCGCAGCCCGCCCCGGGGCAACCCGCACCGCACGGCACACCGCACCGGCCGGGCACAGCCCACCCGGACGAGCGTCCATCGGTGACGGCCCGTCACCCACCCGTGACCACCGGTCGAACGACGCGCCGCAGCCTCCCCCTCGGCTTCCCCATCCGCCTGCCCATTTGGCAGGCTGTCCCCGCAACTCGGGGGATTGCACGGGAGGGAAGCACCACCATGAGCGCAACCGAAGCAGCACCACCGCCGGGCGACCCCCGGCTCAGCTGGAGCAGCACCGACGACACCGTCGGCCCGCCCCCGCTCCTCCACCGCCGCGACGGCATCCTGCCCGCCGTCGCAGCCGCCCTCTCCGTCCGCGGCGAAACCCTGACCGCCACCGCGCCGAAAGTCAGCCGGCCACCCGCCCTCCACCCCCTGGTGCAGGACTTCCTCGACACCCTCCCCACCGACCGGCGGGAACGCTTCACCGGCCGATGTCCCGAAGCACTGCTGCTCTCCCGCTACCTGACCGGCACCGAATCGGCCCGCAGCAAACGCGCCTCCCGAAAACCCCTCACCCACGGCGAAGCGCGGCGCGCCCTGAAACAGTCCAAACTCACCGCCCGGCGCATCCGCGAGGACGGCGACCCGCAACACGGCGCCTACGCCCCGCCCTGCCGCTCCTGCGCCTCACTCCTCGCCCACTTCGGCGTCCGCGCCATCGACCCGACGCACGGGAGCTGATGTGCGCGCCTTCGACCGCACCGCCGCCACCCGCTTCCCCGTACCCGTCGACGCCGCCCTGCGCGAAGCGGGCTGGGAACCCGGCCGCTGGAACATCCCCCAGGCCGAGATCTGGGCCGACGCGCTGCGCGCCCACACCTCCCCCGTCGGACACCGGCACACCGTCTTCCCCGCCGCCGTCGAGGCCTGGGCCGAATTCGGCGGCCTGCGCATCGTCCCCGCAGGGCCCGGACGGCACATCGCCCCCACCCCGCTCGTCGTCGACCCGCTGCGCGGCCTCCACCTCGCCCGCACCCTCGCCGACCTCGGACGCGCCCTCGGCACGGAGATCTGCCCCCTCGGCGAGGAGACCGGCGGCACCGGAGCCGCCCTCGCCATCGACACCGAAGGCCGCGTCTACAGCCTCGACCACACCGGCGACTGGTACCTCGGCGCCGACGTCGACCAGGCCCTCGCCACCCTCCTCACCGGCACGGGCCCCACCCGCCTGACCGCCACCCGCTGACCGACCCACTGCCCCCGGGACGCCCGACCGCCGCGTGAGGACGAGCCCCGGCATTCACTCGCGCAGCCCCCGCACCGAAGCCCGGCCGCAAGAGGCGAAGCAGCAGGGCCGCGTGAACGCCAGGGGCACCGCCCCGACGGTCCGGACGCAAGGGAGCGGGCGCACAGCGCCGGGTGAACGCAAGGGCGCGGGGCCGCAGGGCCGGATAAACGCAAAGGCGCGGAGTCGCAGAGCCGTGTGAACGCAAAGGCGCGGTGCCACCGACCCAGCGGCCCGGACGAAGCAGGTAGGGCCGCAGGGCCGGGTGAAGGCAAGGGGGTGGGGGCGCAGG
>NZ_JBYITE010000048.1:0-57652 GCF_057709105.1 Streptomyces sp. bgisy100 | reverse complement strand
TCGAATCCAGTGGCCGTTGGGGGCCTTTTGCCTTTCGGCTGCTCCGAACTCTATCAGGCCTTTTCCGTGTCTCCGACCGGTCATCCGCAGGCATGCGGAATCGGATCCGAGAAGGGATCAGGTTCGATAGGTGTGGTTGCCGCCCCTGCCGAATCCGCGGATGTTTACGCGGTGCTCGGTCGAGGGCAGGTGCAAGACCTTACAGCCTCCCCCTGGGCGAGGCAAATCGATTCGCCGCCGCACGGGCTCGATCCGGCCGCCGTCGGGTGCACGGAATCGTCTCTTCCTATGACTTACTCTTCTGGTCAAGTCGTCCAGACCACTGGCGACACCAGTTGCATCTCCGCCCCCGGGAGGCCCCCCATGACCACCGTGACCTCACCACTTGCCGGGCGCGCCATCGGACTCGCGGCCGTGCCCGACCCGGTGTTCTCCGGCGCGATGGTGGGACCCGGCACCGCGATCGACCCCGTGCGCGAGCCGTCGGAGGTGGTCGCGCCCGTGGAGGGGATCGTCGTCTCCCTGCACCCCCACGCCTTCGTCGTGGTCGACGGGGAAGGGCACGGGGTGCTGACCCATCTGGGCATCGACACCGTGCAGCTCAATGGGGAAGGCTTCGAACTGCTCGTCAGCAAGGGCGACACCGTACGCCGCGGCGACCCCGTCGTGCGGTGGAACCCTGCCGCGGTCGAGGCCACCGGGAAGTCCCCGGTGTGCCCGGTGGTGGCGCTCGAGGCTTCGGCCGAGGCACTCTCCGACCTCGCCGACGGCACCGATCTCAAGCCGGGCGACACTCTCTTCCACTGGAAGTGAGCCCCGCGCCGGGGGCCGGCGCATACGACATCCACAGCAGGGGCGAGGGACTCGCCGCATCAACCGGAGACGGGTGCAATGGAGACAACGCTGCGAGGCGTCGGTGTGAGCCACGGGGTGGCGATCGGCGAGGTCAGGCACATGGGGACGGCGGTGCTGGAGCCGCCGGCGAAGCAGATTCCCACCGACGAGGCGCCGCGTGAACAGGGGCGGGCCCGGCAGGCCGTGGAGGCCGTCTCCGCCGATCTGATCGCCCGCGGCAATCTGGCCGGCGGTGAGGCGCAGGCGGTGCTGGAGGCCCAGGCCATGATGGCCCAGGACCCGGAGCTGATGGCCGATGTCGAGCGCCGGATCGCGGTGGGCAGCACGGCCGAGCGGGCCGTGTACGACGCCTTCGCCTCCTACCGGGCACTGCTCGCCGGTGCCGGGGAGTACCTGGCGGGCCGGGTGGCCGACCTGGACGATGTGCGCAACCGGATCGTGGCGCGGCTGCTCGGCGTGCCGATGCCGGGGGTGCCGGACAGCGACGAGCCGTATGTGCTGATCGCCCGTGATCTCGCTCCGGCGGACACCGCGCTGCTCGACCCGGCCCTGGTGCTCGGCTTCGTCACCGAGGAGGGCGGGCCGACCAGCCACAGCGCCATCCTGGCGCGTGCTCTGGGTGTGCCGGCCGTGGTGGCGCTGCCGGGCGCGGGCGAGCTGGCCGAGGGCACGGTGATCGGGGTGGACGGGAGCACCGGCGAGATCTTCGTCGAGCCGGGGGCGGAGAAGCGGGCCGCGATGGAGGCCGCCGCTGCCGAGCGGCGCGCCGCGCTGGCCGCCGCCACGGGACCGGGGGCGACGTCCGACGGGCACAAGGTGCCGCTGCTGGCCAATGTGGGCGGGCCGGCGGACGTTCCGGCCGCGGTGGAGGCGGGTGCGGAAGGTGTGGGCCTGTTCCGCACCGAGTTCCTGTTCCTCGACGACAGCACGCGCGCTCCGTCGGAGGACCAGCAGGTCGAGGCGTACCGGCAGGTGCTGGAGGCGTTCCCGCAGGGCCGGGTGGTCGTGCGGGTGCTGGACGCGGGGGCCGACAAGCCGCTGGACTTCCTCACGCCGTCCGACGAGCCGAACCCGGCGCTGGGTGTGCGCGGTCTGCGGAGCCTGCTGGACCACCCGGAGGTGCTGCGGACGCAGCTGACGGCGCTCGCCCGGGCGGCCGAGGGGCTTCCGGTGTATCTGGAGGTCATGGCGCCGATGGTGGCCGACCGCACCGACGCCAAGGCGTTCGCCGACGCCTGCCGGGAGGCCGGTCTGCAGGCGAAGTTCGGCGCGATGGTGGAGATTCCGTCCGCCGCGCTGCGGGCCCGCTCGGTGCTCCAGGAAGTGGAGTTCCTGTCGCTGGGCACCAATGACCTCGCGCAGTACACCTTCGCCGCGGACCGTCAGGTGGGTGCGGTGTCCCGGTTGCAGGATCCGTGGCAGCCGGCGCTGCTCGACCTGGTGGCGTTCTCCGCGGAGGCGGCCAAGGCCGAGGGCAAGAGCTGCGGAGTGTGCGGGGAGGCGGCGGCCGATCCGACCCTGGCCTGTGTGCTCACCGGTCTCGGCGTGACCAGCCTGTCCATGGGCGCCGCGTCCATTCCCTATGTGCGGGCCACGCTGGCCAAGCACACGTTCGCCCAGTGCGAGCGTGCGGCGGCCGCCGCCCGGGCGTCCGACACTGCGGAGGAAGCGCGGCTGGCCGCCCAGGCGGTGCTCTCCGGGGAGTGAGCCCGAGCCCGTCCGCACACCGCCGCCCATGGCGAGCGCGGGACGGTTCCAGGTGCGCGGCCGGTGGCCGCTCCGCGGGGTGCGGGGCGGCCACCGGTGTGTTCAGCGGTCGTCCTCCGGGGGCGGGAGGGGGATTCCGGGGCGGTACTCCACTCCGTGCTCCGGGGGGACCGGTTCGCCGGTGTCGGCGTCGGTGCAGTAGGCCGCGAACACCTCGGCCTCGGTGAGGGGCCGGGGCCAGCCGTCGCGCAGCGCCCAGCCCCGGACGACGTCCCGGCCGGGCGCGTCGCGCGGGGCGGGAGCGCTGCTGCGGACGACGATGCCGCCGCGGCTGCCGGTGGCGATGCCCGCGGCCAGGACGGTGCACAGGATCAGGGCTTCCGACTCCAGCACCCGGACCCGGCCCTCCTCCTCGCATTCCGCCTGGCAGACCGCGATGAGCGAGGCCCCGTCGGCCGGCACGCTGCACACCAGGTGGTGGTCGCCGGGGCCGACGGCTTCGAGGAGCCCGGTCACCGCTCGTGAGGCGCGGGCGTAGGCGGCGCGGCCGGCGCCGCGGTCGCAGTGGGCGCAGCCGTCCGCCGCTGCCAGCAGGGCGGTGGCCCAGGTGAACGTGGCGTGCCGCTCCGCTTCGGCCACCACTTCGGGGACGAGCCGGTCGACCGGCTGGCCCCGGTAGGGGACGGTGGCGCCGCCGGAGGCCATGGCGGTGTAGCGGACGCGGCTGTCCGGCCGCGCCGGGTCGAGGCCGGCCTCCGCGCAGAACCCTTCGTACTCCTCGGGGTCGAAGAGGGCCACGCTGGTGTGCAGCCCTTCGGCCGCCAGCTCCCGCAGCAGCGCCTCCATCTCCCGGAGATAGGTGGGGTGGTCGGCGAAGGCGAAGCCGGGGTAGCGCCGCATGGCCGCGAAGTCGCCGGGGTCGGCGAGCAGGGCGACCGTGCCCGGGACCTCCCGGCGGAGGGTGTGCCGTGCGGTCCGGCGGTTCGTGCTGGTGGTCTTCCGTGCCATGACTCCCCCTCGGTACGTCGATCAGTACTCACTCAACGTAACCGAGGGGTCGGACAATGGGGTTCGGGTGCTACGCGGAGTGATCGCGGGCGATGGTCTCGTAGTGCCGGAGGAGTTCGATGTCGTCGACCGAGCCGGGGTTGACGGCCTTGTCGAGCGGGGTGCCCTGGAGGAGCCGCTTGACGGGGACCTCGATCCGCTTGCCGGTGAGGGTGTGCGGGACGCCCGGCACCTGGATGATCTCGTCGGGGACGTGGCGGGGCGAGAGCTGTTCGCGGATGGTCCGCTTGATGCGGTCGCGGAGGGCGTCGTCGAGGACGGCGCCCTCGGCGAGGTGGACGAAGAGCGGCATCCAGTAGCCGCCGTCCCGCTCCTCGACGCCGATGACCAGGGACTCGCGGATCTCGGGGAGGCGTTCCACCGCTTCGTAGATGTCGGCGGAGCCCATGCGGACGCCCTGCCGGTTGAGCGTGGAGTCGGAGCGGCCGTGGATGACGACGGTGCCTCGGGAGGTGAGGGTGATCCAGTCCCCGTGCCGCCAGACGCCGGGGAACATCTCGAAGTAGCTCTCGCGGTAGCGGTGGCCCTCGGGGTCGTTCCAGAAGCGGATGGGCATCGACGGCATGGGGTTCGCGACGACGAGCTCGCCGACCTCGTCGACGACCGGCTTGCCGTGCGGGTCCCAGGCCTGGAGGTCGGTGCCGAGGCAGGGGGCCTGGAGTTCGCCGATGAAGACGGGGAGGGTGGGGACGGCCCCGGCGAAGCAGCTGCAGACATCGGTGCCGCCGCTGACCGAGGCGATCCACATGTCCTCGGCGACCTCGTCGTGGATCCACCGGAAGCCGTCGGGCGGCAGCGGGGATCCGGTGGTGGCGACGCACTTGACGCGGGAGAGGTCGTGGTCGCGGCCCGGGTGGACGTCGGCCTTGCGGCAGGCCATGACGTAGGCAGCGGAGGTGCCGAAGACGGTGGCCCCGGTGCGCTCGGCGATCCCCCACTGGGCGCCGGTCCCGGGGTACCCGGGGCTGCCGTCGTAGAGGACGACGGTGGTGCCGGCGAGCAGGCCGGAGACGAGGAAGTTCCACATCATCCAGCCGGTGGAGGTGTACCAGAAGAAGCGGTCCCCGGGGCCGAGGTCGGTGTGGAGGCCGAGCTGTTTGAGGTGTTCGAGGAGGATGCCGCCCTGGGACTGGACGATGGCCTTGGGCAGGCCGGTGGTCCCCGAGGAGTAGAGCACCCAGAGCGGGTGGTCGAAGGGGACCTGCTCGAAGACCGGCTCGGTGTCCCCGGCGACCAGATCGTCCCAGGCGAGGGCGCCCGCGGGTGCGGGGCTGCCGAGCAGCGGGATGTGCACGACGGCGCGCAGGGTGGGCAGTTCACGGCGGAGTTCGGCGACGGTCTCGGTGCGCGTGTGTTCCTTGCCGCCATAGCGGTAGCCGTCGACGGCGAACAGGACGACCGGCTCGACCTGCTGGAAGCGGTCGAGGACGCTGCGGGCGCCGAAGTCGGGGGCGCAGGAGGTCCATACGGCGCCCACGGCGGCGGTGGCGAGGAGGGCGACGACGGCCTGGGGGACGTTGGGCACGTAGCCGCTGACCCGGTCGCCGGGGCGCACGCCGAGGCGGCGCAGCTCGGCGGCCAGGGAGCCGACCTGACGGCGGAGTTCGGCCCAGCTCACCGGCCGGGGATCGTGGGTCTCGTCCACGTGGAGCAGGGCCGGTTCGTCGGCGCGGGCGGGGTCGGTGGCGGCGCGCAGCGCGTGCTCGGCGTAGTTGACGGTGGCGCCGGGGAACCAGCGGGCGCCGGGCATGGCCGGGTCGGCGAGGACGCGCTCGTACGGGGTGCCGAAGCGCACGTCGAACCACTCGGCCACGGCCTGCCAGAAGCGTTCGAGCTCGTCGACCGACCAGCGGTGCAGCGCGGTGTAGGAGGCTGCCGGGTCGCCGGGCACGGCGCGCGGGGCACCGTGGCGGCCGGCGGCCCACTCCTGGAACGCGGTGATCTGCGCGCCGGCGACGCGATCGGCGCCCGGCCGCCACAGCGCCTCCGGCTGCGCGGCGGGGGTCGGTTCGATCGGCGCTGAGGTCATGGCACGGCTCCCGGCTGTACACCTGTGGGTCGGTTGGTCTGGGTTGCGGTCCGGTCCGCTCCGGTGGGCCGCGACCGGTCCGTCCCGTACGGTCCGGTCGGCGTCCGCCCGGTTCCCTGGGGTTCCTGCGGTGCCCCACGGCCCCGGCCGCGCTCCTCCGCTGGGGCGGAGCGCCGGTGCGAAAACGGTTGAGCAGGACGATGCCACGTGATCGGCCCGGGCACCAGGGCGGCCCACCCGGAATCCGCGGACGGCACAGGGCGTCCGCCGTGGGTGAACGGCTGTTGAACGTGCGGCTCGCGGTGCCTGGTCGATGGCAGGGTGAGCGGCATGGACGGGCGGGACCTGGTGCGGTCGGTGAAGGTGGTCGGTACGACACAGGGGCGGCGGTCGGTGCGGTCGGCGTGGCGGCGGCAGCGGGCCGACGCGGTGGGGCTGCCGAGACGGGGTGCCGAGCGGGCTCGGGTGCCGGGGCTCGCCCGGGACGCCGAACCGCAGCCGGGCGGCGGGGTGGTGCGGTTCGCGCGGTCCTCGCTCCGGGTGCGGGTCGCGGCGGGCGGTGCGGTGTTCTGCGGCTGGGACGACAGCGCACCGGAACCGTCGTACGCGCTGGCGGACGGCTGCCCGGAGGCGGACGCCCGGGCGGAGCTGGAGCCGGACAAGGACGGCGGCTGGCGGGTGGTCTCCGAGCGGGTGACGGTGGCGGTGTCCCGGTACGGGGCGGTGGAGATCCGTACGCCGGGCGGGAAGGTGCTGCGGCGGGATCTGCCGCCGCGCTGGTGGGACCCGGTGTCCGGGCCGGCGCCGGGCGGGGCGCGCTGGGTGCAGCGGTCCGAGGTGCCGGCCGACGCGCGGTTCTTCGGTCTCGGCGGGCGGGCGGCCGGACCGCGGCTGCGGGACGGCGTGTACCGGCTGTGGAACTCCGGCCCGGGCGGGGGCTCCGGGGCCGGTGGCGACCCGCTCCACCTGACCATGCCGGTGCAGCTGGTGGTGGCCGACGCCGGTACGCATCTGGTCTTCCACGACAACTCCTGGGACGGCCGGGTGCGGCTGCGGGAGGGCGAGGAGGGCGCCGGGTCCGGGCACGACCGGCCGGGCTCCAGCGAGGTGCGGATGGACGGCGGGCCGGTGCGCTCCTGGACCGTGGTCGGCACCCCGGCGCGGGTGCTGCACGGCTGGATCTCGCTGACGGGCGCCCCCGCGGTGCCGCCGCGCTGGGCCCTCGGCCACCAGCACGCCCTGGGGGGCTTCGGCGGTGCGCGGGAGGTGCGGCGGATCGCGGCCGGCCACCGGGAGCGGGGGCTGCCGCTGTCCGCCCTGCACCTGGACACCGGCCACCACCGGGGGCACCGCGTCTTCACGGTGGACCGGGAGCGCTTCGCCGGGCTGCCGGAGCTGGCGGACGAACTGCGCGCCGACGGGGTGCGGCTGGTGTCGGTCGTCGACCCTGCGGTGAAGGCGGAGCCGGGGTACGCGGTGTACGACGGCGGCGCGGCGGCGGAGGCGTTCGTCCGGGACGCGCGCGGCCGGGAGGTGCGCGGCGAGGCGCGGGCGGGCGAGTCGGTCTTCCCGGACTTCACCGACCCGGCGGTGCGTTCCTGGTGGGGCGGTCTGTACGCGGAGCGGCTGGCCGAGGGCTTCTCCGGGGGGTGGCACGACAGGAACGAGCCGGTGGCCTTCGCGGCCTTCGGCGAGCCGACGCTGCCGCGTTCGGCACGGCACGCCATGGAGGGCCGGGGCGGCGACCACCGGGAAGGGCACAACGTCTACGGGCTGCAGATGGCCCGGGCGGGCTACGAGGGGCTGTCCCGGCTGCGGCCGGAGGAGCGCCCGTTCGTGTTCTCCCGCTCCGGCTGGGCAGGGCTGCAGCGCTACGGCGGAACCTCGTCGGGGCACGCCGCCACCGGCTGGCCCGGGCTGCGGGCGTCGCTGGCGCTGGTGCTGGGGCTCGGGCTGTGCGGAGTGCCGTACTCGGGGCCGGACATCGGCGCCTTCACGGGTTCGCCGTCGCCGGAGCTCTGCACCCGGTGGTTCCAGCTGGGGGCGTGGCTGCCGCTGTTCCGTACGTGTGCGGCCGGGCCGGCCGGGCGCCGGGAGCCCTGGGAGTTCGGGCCGCGGGTGCTGGAGCACGCGCGGGCGGCGCTGCGCGAACGGGAGCGGCTGCTGCCGTACTTCGGCACCCTGGCGCAACTGGCCCGGCGCTCCGGCGCGCCGTACGTGCGGCCGGTGTGGTGGGCGACGCCGCGCGACCGGGCGCTGCGGGACTGCGAGGACGCGTTTCTGCTGGGGGACGCGCTGCTCGTGGCGCCGGTGCTCGAACCGGGCGCGGTCCGGCGGACGGTGCGGCTGCCCCGGGGCCGGTGGTACGACACCGCCACCGGGGAGGTGTTCGACGGTCCGGGACGGGTGCGGGTGGACGCCCCGCTGTCGCGGATCCCGGTGCTGGCGCGGGCGGGTTCGGTGCTGCCGGTCGCCGCGGAGGACGGCGGGGTGGAGCTGGAGGTGTGGGCGCCGGCTCCGGGGAGCCGGGGCGGCGGGCATGTCGTCGCCGACGGCGGGGACGGCTGGGCGCGGACGACGGTCGAACGCTTCGTGTCACGGACCGAGGGGGGCCGGGTCGTGGTGGAACACGCGGACGGCGGGGAGCCGGGGTACCGGGTGCGGGTGCGGGGCTGAGGGGGCGAGCGCAGCGGACCTACGACGGGGAGCGTCGGTGATGGCGGAGGGACGGGCTGCGGGGCCGGGCGGACGATCGGTCCGCGGCGGGGCGCACCGGGAACGGGCTGCACAGTGGGCCACCTGGTGTCGTGCGGCGCGGAGTTCACGCGGCAGAGGGACGGACCTCGTCGGTGGTCAGCGCGTGGGCCGGTGGGCGTACCGGCCGGCGAACCAGGCCGCGACCGCCTCGGTGTGGAGCGGGAAGGCCAGTTCCCGCGGCTGCGCCAGGAGTTCCCAGCCCTCGGTCTCGTCCGTGCCGGCCGAGGGCGGCAGGCTCTCGACGGGGCGCTCGGGGAGCAGGCCGAAGACCAGCAGGTGTCCGCCGGGCGAGCTGAGCACATCGGCGAGGTCCACCCGGTCCGCCTCGGCGGCGACGCCGGTCTCCTCGTACAGTTCGCGGACGACGGCGTCCCGCCAGTCCTCGCCGTGGTCGATGAAGCCGCCGGGGAGGGCGATCCGGCCGCGGCCGGGGTCGATCGTGCGGCGGATGACGGTGAGGGCGGTGCCGTCGGCTCCGCGGACGGGCAGCAGGGCGACGGCCACCGGCAGCGGATTGCGGTAGGCCATGGTGCCGCACGCCGGGCACTGCCGGGGCCAGCCCGCGCCGGGCGCATGGGCGGCACCGCAGGAGGAGCAGTGGGAGAAGGGTTCCCGATCGGCCATTCGCGCACTGTATCCCCCGGCGGGTCCGCCCGCCCCCTTCCCCGAGGCACCGGTCACCTGGTAAATCCCGTGGACATGCCACGATTTGCCGCCGCACTGCGCGTACTGGCCCTGTCCGTCGCCGCTCTGGCCGTCACGACCGCCGCTCCCCCGGTGGCGCGGGCGCAGCCCGAGCCGAAGGCTCCCGAGGAGTTCGTGGCGCTGCGGGACGTCGACCCGACGGTCCGGCAGGAGATGCGGTACGTCACCCGGCACAACTTCGTGGGCGAACGGATCGACGGCTACCGACAGCCGTTGTGCATCCTCACCGCCCCCGCGGCCCGGGCCCTGCACCGGGCGCAGCGGACGCTGCTGCGCAAGGGCTACACGCTCAAGGTGTACGACTGCTACCGGCCCCAGCGCGCGGTGAACCACTTCGTCGACTGGGCGAAGCGGCTCGACGATCAGGCCATGAAGGGGGAGTTCTATCCGAGGGTCGACAAGACCCGGCTGTTCGAGGACGGTTACATCGCCGAGAAGTCCGGGCACAGCCGGGGCAGCACGGTCGATGTGACGCTGGTGAGGCTGCCCGGCCGGCCGACCCGCCCGTATGTGCCGGGTGAGCCGCTGGTCGCCTGCCATGCGCCGCGGGAGGACCGGTTCCCGGACAACTCCGTGGACATGGGGACGGGCTTCGACTGTTTCGACACGCTGTCGCACACCGAGGATCCACGGGTCGGTGGGGTGCAGCGGGCCCACCGGACGCTGCTGAAGCGGACGCTGGAGGGTCAGGGGTTCGTGAACCTCCCCGAGGAGTGGTGGCACTTCACCTTCAAGCCGGAGACGTTCCCGGACACCTACTTCGACTTCCCGGTCCACCGGCGTTCGCTGGCCTCCCGTCCGTGAAGCGGGTGACGGTCGGGGCCATGGAATGCTCCTCCGGCGCCCCCTGGGCGCATGTGCCGACCGCTCCAACGGGATGCCGTTCGCCCGGTGGCGCGGCCGGCCGCTCAGGCTCCGGTGACGCCGTCGACGCCCTCGCGCAGCAAGTCCGCGTGTCCGTTGTGGCGGCCGTACTCCAGGAGGACGTGGACCAGCGCCATCCGCAGTGACACCGCCGTCCCCCAGCGGGGCTGGTGGCCGGTCAGGTCCAGCGACGCGGCCTCCCGCTCGATGCGGCGGGAGTTCTCGACCTCGGCCTCCCACGCCGCGAAGGCCTCGCTCCGGGTCGACCGGCTCGCGTCGTACGCCGCTTGGAAGTCGATGGTGCGGGACCAGACCAGGGGCGCCTCGTTGTCCTCGAACACCCGGCGGAACCAGGCCCGTTCCACCTCGGCCAGGTGCCGGACCAGGCCGAGCAGGGAGAGCGTCGACGGGGGCATGGACTGCTGCCGCAATTCCTCGTCGGTGAGCCCCGCGCACTTCATGGCGAGCGTCGCGCGGTGGTAGTCGAGGAAGGCGCGCAGCGTCTCGCGCTCGCTGCCGGCGTGCGGCGGCGCCGTCCGGTCGTCAGTGGTCATGGGGCGAACTCCTCGTCGATGGCCGGCCCGGGGCATTGCGGTACGACGTCATACGATCACGGCCGTCGCGACCGGCCTGTGCGCGGGCCCCGGTTCGGGCGACACCGGCGCCGTGGAGAGCGTCCGAGAGGGCCGGACCGTGCGGCGACACGGTCCGGCCCGGTGGGGCTATTCGGCGCCCGGCACCTGCGGGACGGCCCGGTCGGGGGTTCCCTTGCGCGGTGTCGCGGGGACGAACCGCTCGGCGGACGAGGCGGCGGGGGCCAAGTCCTGGTGGATCCGGCGGGCGACGCCCTGGATGCTCGCGATGCCGTAGTCCATGGCGCGGTTGCCGTGGGAGAGGACCACGATGCCGTAGTCGTGCCCACCGCCGGTGAACGTGCCGACGCTGTGCACCCGCCAGCCGTGGGTGGAGCGGCTCAGCCAGCCGTTCTTGACCCCGATGGTCGACGTGTCCGGCGCACCGGCGGGGGTGCCCCAGCGCTGGCCGTCCACGACCCGCTGCATCAGGTCGCGGGCGTAACTCCGCGCGTCCCGGTCGAGCACGTCGTTGTCGGACGTCAGCAGGTCGAGCAGCTTCATCTGGTCACCGGCGGTGACCTGGGTGAGGCCCCAGTAGCCGTCCGCGCCCGGCACCGTGCGGGTCATGCCGGCCAGGCTCAGGAAGTGCTGGATGCCGCGGGTGCCGAGCTGCCGCCAGAGTGTGCTGGTGGCCTCGTTGTCCGACTTGGTGATCATGGAAGTGGTCAGTTTCACCTCCTTCCGGGTGAGTTCCCGGTTCTCCTCCATCGCCTGGCGCAGCAGGGCGCCGAGGACGGTGACCTTGACGACGCTCGCGGAGTCGAACTTCCGGTCGGCGCCGAGAGTGCACCGGGTGCCGGTGCGGCGGTCGTGCACGGCGAGCGCGATCGTGCCCTTGCGGCCGTCGACCGCCTTCCTGATGTGCTGGGACAGCTTGGTCGCCAGGCCCTGCTGCTGCGAGGTGCAGGAGACCTTCGGCGCCTTGTCGGCCTGCGGCGCACTCGGGCCCGCCGCCGCGGCCGGCACCCGGTACGGGGTGCGGCCGGGTATCTGTGGATCCTCCATACGGATTCCTTCCGTTCTCGTCGTGCGTTCGGCTCCGCCGCACCGCCCCCGCTCACGGTCGGGGACGCGTACCGGAGCCCGTGGAACCGGAGTTCGCCGATTCCGGCCCGTCAGCAGGACCGGCGTTCGGCCGCGCAGGTTGCCTCCCCGGCCTGACGAGTGCTGTCGGTTTTGGTGTCGTGTGCCCGGGGCCGGGCGCGAGGCATCAGCCGTGCGGAAGCGGAAGCGCCGGAAGGCGGTGGAAGGGGAGCCTCCGAGGCGACGAGGAGGGAGGGCGCCGGGGCCTCCGGGACGAGGGACCGGGCCGTGGCTCACCGGGGCTCCCGGTGCGGCGCGGCGCGCACTACGGTGCGGTAATGACGCAGCGGAAATTCACCTCGTACGAGGAGTTCTGGCCGTACTACGTGGCCATGCACTCCCGGGCGGCCACGCGCTGGATCCATCTGACCGGCACCCTGACCGGGCTCGCGCTGAGCACCTACGGGCTGATGAGCGGCCGTCGGCGGTTCCTCGCGGCGCTGCCGGTGATCGGCTACGGGACCGCGTGGCCCGCGCACTTCCTCATCGAGGGGAACAACCCCGCCACCTTCGGGCACCCGGCCTGGTCCCTGCGGGGGGACGCGCGGATGATCCGGATGATGCTGGCGGGCCGCGACCGGGAGCTGGCGGAGACCGCCGCGGCATGGCTTGCGGAGCACTCCTGACGCGGTCTCGCGAGGAAGGCCCGGACGTGGCACGATTCTGACACAACGTCAGATAGGTGGGAGGGGCCGTGTCGCGCATCCGTACACCTGTGGTGGCCGGCTGGTTCCGCGGTGACTGCACGGACGAGGGCCCGGGCGAGGGTCCGCGCGGGGAGACCGGCGAGCGGGGTTTCCGGCTGCTGGGCACCCGCTGCGCCGCCTGCGGCTCGGTCTTCTTCCCCCGCGAGGACCACTACTGCCGCAACCCCCGTTGCGCCGGAACGGAGTTGACCGAGGTCCCCCTCTCCCCGAGGGGACGGGTGTGGTCCTACACCGACGGCCGCTACCGGCCGCCGGCCCCGTATCTCTCCGACCCCGATCGGGAGTGGGTGCCGTACACCCTGGTCGCGGTGGAGCTGGCGGCGGAGCGCATGATCGTGCTCGGTCAGGCCGCTCCCGGGGTGTCCGTGGCGGATCTCGCCGTGGGGATGGAGGTCGAGGTCGTTCCCGGGGTGCTGAACGAGGACGCCGAACGCATCTGGACCACCTGGCACTTCCGACCGGTGAGCGGCGGGGCCGACGGGCGGGAGACCGGAGGTGAGCGGCCGTGACCCGGGAGGTGGCGGTCCTCGGCGCGGGCCTGCACCCCTGGGGGAAGTGGGGGCGCAGCTTCGTGGAGTACGGCACCGTGGCGGCCCGTGCCGCGCTCGCCGACGCGGGCCTGGACTGGACGGACGTCGAGTCGGTGGTCGGTGCCGACACGGTGCGGTGCGGCTACCCCGGCCATGTCGCGGGCGCGACCTTCGCGCAGGCGCTGGGCTGGCAGGGAGCGCGGGTGACCAGCGTGTACGCGGCCTGCGCCTCGGGGGCGCAGGCGGTGGACACCGCCCGGGCGCAGATCCTGGCGGGTCTGGCCGAGGTGGTGCTGGTGGTCGGCGCGGACGCGGCGCCCAAGGGCTTCTTCGCACCCGCGGGCGGTGAGCGTCCGGAGGACCCGGACTGGCTGCGGTTCCGGGTACTCGGTGCCACCAACCCGGCGTACTTCGCCCTCGCGGCACGCCGCCGGATGCATCTGCACGGTGACACCGTCGAGGACTTCGCCCAGGTCAAGGTGAAGAATGCGGCTGCCGGGGCGGCCAATCCGCACGCCCGGTACCGCACCGCGGTCTCCGCCGGGCAGGTGGCCGCCTCCCCGGTCGTCGCCGACCCGCTGCGGCTCCTGGACATCTGCGCCACCTCCGACGGAGCCGCCGCGCTGGTCCTGACGAGCACCGCGTTCGCCCGGCGGCAGGGGGTGCGGGACCCGGTCCGGATCCGGGCGGTGTCCACGGTGACGCCGCAGTACCCCCGGACCGTGCCGGATCTGCCGGACATCGCGACCGACTCGGCGGCCGCGGTGGAACCGCCCGCACTCGGTTTCCGGGCCTCGGTCGTCCGGGCCGCGTACGAGGAGGCCGCGCTCGGGCCGGAGGACCTGTCGCTGGCGGAGGTGTACGACCTGTCGACCGCCCTGGAACTGGACTGGTACGAGGACTTGGCGCTCTGCCCGGCCGGGGAGGGCGCGAAGCTGCTGCGGGAGGGGGCCACCGCGCTCGGCGGCCGGATTCCGGTCAATCCGAGCGGCGGTCTCGCCTCGTTCGGGGAGGCCGTACCCGCGCAGGCCATCGCCCAGGTGTACGAGCTGGTGCAGCAGGTGCGCGGGCGGGCGGGCGACCGGCAGATCCCGGGGGCGCGGGCCGGGATCACGGCGAACCAGGGGCTGTTCGGGCACGCGTCCTCGGTGGTCGTGGTCCGCTGAGAGGCGCGGTGCGCTGAGCGTCGCGGTCCGCTGAGAGGCCCGGTTCGCTGAGCGTCGCGGTGCGCGCCGGGCCGGCCGGTTCGCGGCGGGGCAGCCGGTTCGCGGCGGGGCGGTTTCGGCCGTCCCCTGCCCCAGTTCCGCTCCGTTCCGTGGTGCGGCGGGGCGGCGTCGGCCGGTGGCCGGGCTTCGGCCGGTGGCCGGACCGTCCGGGAGAGCCGCTGCGGCCTCCTGGGCCGCAACCGGTGGTGGGCTGCGGCTCCCGTCAGAGTGTGACCTGCGGCTCCGTCAGGTGGTGGCGTGCCGGGGACGGTCCGCGCCGGTCTCCATGGCGTGTTCGACGACCGAGATCAGGACCTCCTTGGTGGAGTCCCGGTCCCGTGCGTCGCAGAGGATCACCGGCACCTCCGGGTCGAGGTCGAGCGCCTCGCGCACCGTCTCGGCGGCGAACCGCTCGGCCCCGTCGAAGCAGTTGACCGCGAGCGTGAAGGGGATGCCACGCCGCTCGAAGTAGTCCACCGCGGCGAAGCAGTCGCTGAGCCGACGGGTGTCGGCGAGGACGACCGCACCGAGGGCGCCCTGCGCGAGTTCGTCCCAGAGGAACCAGAACCGGTCCTGTCCCGGCGTGCCGAAGAGGTACAGGATGAGGTCCTCGCGGACCGAGATCCGGCCGAAGTCCATGGCCACGGTGGTGGTCCGCTTGGCTTCGACGCCCTCGGTGGAGTCCACCGGCCGTCCCGCCTCGGTCAGCAGTTCCTCGGTGCGCAGGGGTCTGATCTCACTCACCGCGCCGACGAGTGTCGTCTTCCCGACCCCGAAGCCGCCCGCCACAAGGATCTTGAGGGTGACCGGATCGACGGCGGGCTTGCGGCGTCGCTGAGAGCGCCCGAAGACCATGGGATCTCTTCTCCCGGTGTGCGGCTGATGAGGGATTGAGGCCTCCCCGATCACAGGCAGTCAGCAAATGGTCGGCCTCGGCAAGGAACAGTACAACGGAGTCGTCGTGTACCTGCCCGGCGGTCTCGGGTCATTGCCCCTTGAAGGATTGCGGGGGCTGTGCAGGGTGCGGAGTCCCTGACCGGTTGCGGAGGCGTCCGTGCCCCGGACAAGGCGGGCGGCTGATCGAATGGCAGGGTCGCGGCCCCGAGGCGTAGGGCACTTGAAGCGCGCGGCTCGAATCGCCCGCCAGGCACCGGTCGGACAGTAGGGTGCGCGACGTGAACGAACCCGCTTCCTTGCCGAGCGCCTTCCGTCTGGCCGTTACTGGGCCCGCCCGCGTGTGACGGGCGGGCCAGTACATCCAGGTCCTGTCGTCAAACTCCCGTCTTCCGCCCGGAGGGCGGCCGTCCGGGGGCGATCTGCCCGGCGGGCACATTGGTTGTGCCCAGCAGCTCCACGCCGGCGAGTGCGTCAGCCCCGACCGGGCCGGACGGTCGGCCAGCCCAAGAGGCACGGCGTCCAGCCCCTCGGCGACATCGTTCAACGACGCTCCCGTGTTGAGTGGCCGGCGCGCGGGGCACCGGCATCGGCTCGCCGCTGTGGGCATCGCTCACCTGGCTTCACCTTCGCCGGCCGCCGAGGTCGGTCCGCCCGGTTCCGGGGCAGCCTCGATTTCATCGGGATCCGTGATCCACTCCAAGCCGCCGCCCGCGGGCGCCAGCCACGCCACCGGCGGAGTGTCCGGGACCTTCAGCTCCGGTTCCGCATCGCGGTTGTCCACGTCCGGGGCGATGGCGCGGAGGACACCAATCCGGTCGCCATGGGCATGATCAACCACTAGGCGGCCGAGGAGGGGATGTTCAAAGTGCCCCAAGCCCAGGGGCTGGGTGCTGGTGCCGGGAGTGCGCGTCGTCATCGTCGCCCTCACTGTCGAGTCGGTATGCCCTATGCGCTGGTCGCCCCTCCGGGGAAAGGCGCGACCAAGGCCGTACACGACACCTAACTTCCGTTCGGGTGAAGTGGAGTTAGGGGACTTCGCCAGTTACTGCTCGGCCACGCCCGGGAAGCCCTGGCCAATGCCGAGCAGTTGCCCCGCCCAGCGTGGATCGCCTTCTACGGACCCGCGGAACTCGAAGCGCTCGCCGCTATCGTCCACGCACAGCTTGACGCCCCCGCGGAGGCCGAGATGGCGTCCCACCGGGCGCTGGCCATGCTGCCTGCGCAGTACCGCCGCAACAGGGCCATGGCCACAGCTCGCCTAGCCCTTGCCCAGGCCTGTCAAGGGGAGATCGAGCAGGCATGCGACACCACCGGGGACGTGTTTGTACTGATGGCCAGGCATCCTCTTCCGGGTCGATTGCGTGTGGTCTTGGGTGACTTCCACCGTCATCTGTTCACCATCGCTCCGAGTGCCACTGTGGCGCGGGAGTGGACCGACCGTTACCGATCCGAATGGAGCACTGTGTGACCACGGCAGACGTCGCACTGAGGCACTACACGCACAACGACCTTGCGCAGATCCGGCAGACGCTCCTGGACGTCCACGCTGATGCCTATGCCGCCAGGGCCGAAGAGGAGTTCGTGCAGCGCTTTCCCTGGTTCGTGAATCACTGGGGCAATAAGGCGGGCTTCTCCTGCGTCATCGCTCACGACGGAGGCGGACAGCCGATCGGCTTCACCTACGGGGCACCATCCGAGGCCGGACAAGAGTGGTGGCGTGAGTACGTGACTACTCCGCCTGCGGAGACTTCCACCTTCGCGATCTCGGAACTGATGCTCCGTGTGGCGTGGCGGGGGCGTGGGCTGGGTCAGCATCTGCACCAGGCTCTCCTCGGGCCTCGGAATGAGGCGTTGGCCGCGCTCACCGTTGATACCAAGCGCCCCAGACTTCAGGCTCTCTACGAATCCTGGGGGTACAGGAAGGTAGGCGTGCGTCAGCCCTTCCCTGACTCTCCGGTCTATGCCGTGATGGTGCTGGACCTGACAGTCGAAATCTGACCCACGATTGCCTCCAACGGCCCACACCTGCCCGGGGTGCGGGCCGTACAGGTTGATCCACCGATAGTCCAGGCCGGCCGGGCAGCCGTCCGAGGTCCGCAGCCGGTACTCCATCGTCCCGGACTGGCCGCGGCCCGCACCCCGCCCTTCCGTCCGCTCCGGATACCGCGTGTCTCCCCGTCGGCCCGCCCGTCGCACCCCGCTCCGGCCGCCCCGCAGATTGGCCGGTCTGCACACCCCGTTCTCGGCCACTTGAGGAAAACGCACGTCAGTCGCGTAATCCGCGATGGGGACGGAGCCCAGCGAGGAGGCGGCCGTCCGAGCCAACGGGTAACAGGACATACGAGGGAGCCAGCATGCGCGCTGTCCGTGTCGCCGAGTTCGGTCCGCCGGAGGTCATGCGAGTGGAACACGTGGCGGACCCGGAGCCGGGATACGGCGAGGTGCTCGTCGATGTCGCCGCGGCCGGGGTCCAGTTCGTGGAGACACTGGTGCGTGCCGGCAAGTCGGCCGCCGTGCCACGGCCCTACACGCCGGGGCGGGACGTCGCCGGGGTGGTGTGCATGGTCGGCGACGGGGTGGACCCCGGGCTGATCGGCAAGCGGGTCTCCGGACAGACCGGGAACGCCGGCGGGTACGCGGAACGGGCGGTGCTGTCCCGCCGGGCCCTCCACGTGCTGCCGGACAGCGTGTCCACCGAGGACGCGGCCGGGCTGCTCGGCCAGGGGCTCACCGCGGCCGCGCTCATCGAGATCTCCCGGCTCCGGGAGGACGAGACGGTGCTGGTGGAGGCGGCTGCGGGCGGTGTGGGCAGTCTGCTGGTGCAGTTGGCCAAGGTCGCTCGGGCGACGGTGATCGGCGCCGCCCGGGGCGAGCACAAGCTGGAGCTGGTCCGGAAGCTGGGCGCGGATCACGCCGTGGACTACGGCAGGCCCGGGTGGGTGGAGGAGGTGCGCAGCGCCGCGGGCGGGCGCGGGGTGAACGTCGTGCTGGACTCGGTCGGCGGGGAGATCGGCAGACAGGCGGTCGACACCCTCGCGCCCGGCGGACGGTTCGTCATCTACGGGGTCGCGTCCGGCACGGGTACGGAGATCCCGGGCGGGCTCGCCTACGGCCGGGGGCTGACCGTCATCGGCTTCGGCGGGGCCAATCCGGGGGTGGATCCGAAGCGGTTCCACGCGTTGCAGGCCGGCGTGCTGGCCGAGGCGGCGATCGGACGGGTCACCCCGGTGATCGGCCACCGGTTCCCGCTGGAGATGGCATCGGCCGCCCACACCGCGCTGGCGGGCCGCGACACCGTGGGCAAGGTGCTGCTGATCCCCTGAGGCGCCGCTGATGAACGGGGCAAACGGGCTCGCCCCTGCCGGTGCGGGTGTCCGGCAGGGGCGAGCGGGGCACTCGGCTCCCACGGGGGCGGGAGCGGTGCCGACGGGCCGGAATCCGCTCCCGAGGGGAAGTCGGGGAGGCGGTTCCGGAAGGCCGAGAGGTGAGCCGGCTGTTCGTCCCGTAGGTCAGGTGGCGTTGAGCGCCACCGTGGGGTGCAGCCGGGAGGCCCGTACGGCCGGGTAGAGGCCCGCGATCACCCCGATGACGAGGGTGGCACCCAGGCCGCCGGCCAGGGCCCACGGCGGTATCACCACGAGCCAGCCCTGGGCGCGGGCGAAGCCCCAGGTGGCGGCCGCGCCGAGCGCCGCTCCGGCCACCCCGCCGAGGGCCGAGAGCAGCAGGGACTCGGTGAGGAACTGGGTACGGATGGCACCCCGGGTCGCGCCGATCGCCCGCCGCAGACCGATCTCCTGACGGCGCTCCAGCACCGAGATCACCATGGTGTTGGCCACGCCCACACCACCGACCAGCAGGGCGACCGCCCCCAGGCCGAGCATCAGCGCGGTGAGTCCCTCGTCCGTGGTGGCCTTGGCGGCGAGTGCGTCGGAGGGCCGGGAGACACTGACCGCGCCCGGGTGGCCGGGGTCGACCGAGCGCCCGAGGACGCCCTGCACGTCCTCCACCGAGTCGTCCGAGGACCGCTCGAAGATGGTCGTGGGGTGCCCGTCGAAGCCGAGGTACTTCTCCGCCGCCGGGTATCCGACCAGCGCGACCCGGTCCAGCGCCGGCACCAGCTCGACCGGTTCGAGGATGCCGGTGACCACGAACCAGGTGTCCTTGATCATGATCTTCTCGCCGGGACCGGTGACGCCGAGCCGGTCCGCGGCGACCGGGCCGAGGACGACCACGGGCAGCCGCTCGCCCGCCCGGTCCAGCCACCGGCCCTCCCCCACCCGGGCGCCGAGGGTGCGCAGCAGATCGGGGCGGGCGGCCTGGGTGCCGACACCGGCGGCGTAGTCCAGGGGGACGGCGTCACTGCGCCGGACCTGGGCGCTGATCTGCCCGGTGGCGGTGGCCTGTTGCACCGGGCCGATCCGCTCGACCATCGCCACGGCGTTCCTGGGCAGCTTCGCCGGACCGCCGTCGGGTGCCTCGTTCGCCTCGGCGGTGAGGAGGTTGGTGCCGAGCCGGTCGAGCTGGGCCATCAGATGGGCACGGCTGGAGGTGGAGAGGCCGACGACGGCGACCATGGTGGCGATCCCGATCGCGATACCGAGTGCGGAGAGCACCACCCGGGCTCGCCGGGCGCGCAGGCCGACGGCTCCGGTCCGCAGGATGTCGGCGGCGGAGAGCCGGGAGGGCCTGAGACTGCGGGAGCTCATGGCGCGGGCACCTCCGGGGTGGGGTCGGGGTCGGGGTCGGGGTCGGGGTCGGGGTCGGTACGAGGGTCGGCGTCGGTACGGGGTCCGGGATTGGTACGGGATTCAGGATCGGTACCGGATTCAGGATCGGTGCCGTGCTCCGGGCTGGTACGGCAAGCGGGGCGGGGAGCGGTGCCGGTGCCCGTACCGGAGTCGGTGCCGGACCCCGCCCCGGGATCCGTATCCGGGGCGGCAGCGGCGGACGCCGTTCGGGAGTCGGCGACGATCTCGCCGTCGCGGAACCGGACGCGCCGGGGCAACGAGTCGGCGATCTCGTTGTCATGGGTGATGACACAGATCGTGGTCCCGGCGGCGTTCAGCTCGTGCAGCAGCTCCATGACGACCTCGCCGGAAGCGGAGTCGAGCGCGCCGGTCGGCTCGTCCGCCAGCAGCAGGTCGGGGTCGCCGACCAGGGCGCGGGCGATGGCGACCCGCTGTTTCTCGCCGCCGGAGAGCTCGTTGGGCCGGTGGCCCAACCGGTGGCCGAGCCGGACCCGTTCCAGGGCGCTGCGGGCGCGGGCGCGGCGCTCCTTCACCGGCACCCCCGCGTAGAGCAGCCCGTCCGCGACGTTGTCGACCGCATCCCGGCCCGGTGCCAGGTGGAAGTGCTGGAAGACGAAGCCGATGTGGCGGGCGCGCAGCGCGGAGAGCCTGGTGTCGGAGAGGGCTCCCACGTCGTATCCGGCGACCCGCACCTCGCCCTCGCTCACCCGGTCGAGGGTGCCGATGAGGTTCAGCAGGGTCGACTTGCCGGAGCCGGACGGGCCGACGATGGCGACCAGTTCGCCCCGGTCCACCCGGAGGTCCACACCGCGCAGGGCGTGGACGCCTCCGGGGTAGGACTTTCCGGCCCCGCGCAGTTCGATCACCGGGGTGCCGCTCGCGGTCATGGCTTCGCCGTCCCCACGGTCAGGCCCTCCGCCAGGCCGTCGCCGGAGACCTCGATCCGGCCTTCGGCGGTCATGCCGGTCTCCACGCGCACCGTTCTCGTGGTCCGGCCGCGGACGACCTCCAGGCCGTAGCCGCCCTCGCGCAGGGCCACGACGGCCTCGACGGGCACGGTGAGGACGTCCTCGGCGCTCTCCTGGACGAAGGTGACGCTGAGGGGGCCCGACCGGCCTCCGGAGACCGCCTCCTTCTTGTCGAGTCCGATTTCCACCTGCAGACCGTCGGTGCTCTCCTCGCCGGAGTCCCCTCCGGATCCGGCGTCCTCCGGCCGGACCGTGCCGGAGACCCGGCCCGTGATCCGCTTCCCGTCGGGCAGCTCGATCTCCGCCTTGGTGCCCTTCTTCGCCAGTTCCCGATCGGTGTCGTCGAGGCCGACGCGGACGACCGGCGTGCTCGAGGCGATGGTCAGCGCCGTCTTCTCGGGGCCGACCTGGTCGGCGACGGCGGCGTCCGCGGAGACCACCCGCACCTGCCGCGGCTGGAAGACGACGTCGCCCTGGCCGACCTTGCCGTCGGGGGCGCTGTTGCCGAGCGAGCGCTGCCAGGACTTGACGGCCGCCTTGGTGGCGTTGTCGTACTTGTTGTCGATGACGATGCCGGCTCCGAAGCCCAGATCACGGAGGTTGCGCTCCAGTTGGAGGACGTCCGGACCGAGGGTGCCCACCTTCAGGCCGCGGAACATGGGCGTCGAGCCGTACAACAGGACGACCGGCCGCGCGTCGATCTCGTACAGCCGCTGTCCCATCCGGACGGTTGCGCCCTTGTCGGCGGCCTTGGTGACCGTGCCCTGCACCGCGGCCTTGAGGGGGCGGCGCCCGGCGTAGTCGAGCCGGCCGTCGAGGGTCTTGCTCTTGACCAGGTCCTCACGGGTGATCTCGGTGGTGGCGGGTGGCCTGCGCGGGTTCGCGGAACTCGCGGAGGCCTCGCCGCCGTCCCCCAGCAGCGCCCAGCCGGACCCGCCCGCCGCCGCGACGGTCGCGGCAGCGAGCAGGATCCACACGGTGCTGCGCTTCACTGCTGCCCCGCGGCGGCGTCGATGAGCTTGCCCTCACATGCGGTACGGGCCCGCTTGTACGAGGGCGAGTCCTGGTCGATCTCCGGGGAGACCGGGTTGGGGTCACCGCCGCCCTCGACGTTGCCCGCGGAGTTCATCTTCGGGTTGGCGAACTTCGAGACACCGTGGCTGCGCATGCACTGGGCGTGCGCGAGCATCGATTCGTAGACCTTCTGCTTGTCCACCTTCGGTTCGAGCTCCATGGTCTTCCGCATGGGTTCGGCGCAGTTCTTCGCCGCCGCCTGGTACTTCTTCTGGCCGTCCTGCTTCGAGGCGTCTTCCTGGATCTTCTCGATCCTCGGCCAGTCCGCGTAGCCGCTCAGCTTGGGGTCGGGCCAGTCGCTCATGCCCTCCTTGCGCATGCACTGGGTGTACTTCAGCTGCGCGTCGTAGAACGCCGACTTGCCTGCCTTGCCGCCGCTCCCTGCCGTCCCGGAGCCGGAGCCGGAGCCGGAGCCGGCCGGAGCGTCACCGGCTGAGGCGACACCCTCGTCGCGGATCTCCTTCTCCCCACCGCCCCCGCAGGCCGACGAGAAGAGCATGACGGGGACGGCGATCACGGCCGCGAGGCGGAGGGAACGGGAGGTACGGGAAGTCGTCTGTGTGCTCATGGCCAGAACTCTCCAAGCGGCACATGGTGAGCACTCGATGGCTACATGATGGGAACGTAACAATGCCCGTCGCTCCCCTGCCGGCCTTCGGAACCCCCGTTGAACTGGGCAAACCCTCACGCATAATCGTTCGCATGCCCCATGTGCTGCTCATCGAGGACGACCGTTCCGTACGCGACGGGATGGAGCTGGTGCTGCGCCGCCACGGCCACCGGGTCGACGCGGCAGGCACCGGCGAGGAGGGCCTCGGCCTTCTCGCGCACCGGGACGGCGGCCGGATCGAGATCGTGGTGCTGGACCTGATGCTGCCCGGCCTGGACGGTTTCGAGGTGTGCCGGCGCATCCGCGCGCGGAGCACGATGCCGATCATCATGCTGACGGCGCGCGGCGACGACCTCGACGTGGTGAGCGGTCTGGAGGCGGGGGCGGACGACTACGTGGTCAAGCCCGTCACGGCACGGGTGCTGGAGGCCCGGATCCGGGCCGCGCTGCGCCGGGCGGAACCCGCGCCGCGGACCGACCCCGTGGAGACGTACGAGGGGCTGGTCATCGACCGGTCCGGGCTGACCGTCACCAGGAACGGCACCCCCCTGCGGCTGCCGCCCACCGAACTGCGGCTGCTCCTGGAGCTCTCGGCCGCTCCCGGCCGGGTCTTCAGCCGGGAGCAGCTGCTCGAACTCGTCTGGGAGCACGACTTCCTGGGGGATTCCCGGCTGGTGGACGCGGCGGTCGGCCGCCTGCGCGCCAAGATAGAGACCGTCGCCGCCAGACCGCGGTACATCCAGACGGTGCGGGGCTTCGGCTACCGGTTCGGTCCGCTGTGAGGCCGCTGCTGCGACGGCTGGTGAACGGGGTCGGCGGACTGCGCGGCCGGCTCGTGATCGCCTTTGTCCTCGTCGCCCTGATCAGCGCTGTCACCTCGACCGCGCTCGCCTACCGGGAGGCCCGCACCTCCGTCCTCGACCGGGCGCAGACGTCCGCCTTGCAGGACTTCCGCTCCCGCGTCGGCGACGTGGCCGCCGAGACCGACGTACCGCCCGACCGCGACTCGCTGACCCGCTTCGCCGGGGAGGTCTCCACCAGGCTCCAGTCCGCGATCGTGGTCGCCCGCTACCGCAACGTGGAGGTCACGTCCGACCGGCTCGCCGACCGCACCCGGATATCCAGCGGGCTGCGCTCCACCGTCCGGTCCACGAACCGGCTCGCCTTCCAGCGTGTGGCAGCGCAGGGGGAGCCCTGGCTGGTCATCGGCACTCCGGTCACCTTCGCCGAGAACGGCCTCTCCTCCGGTGTCGAGGTGTTCACGATCATGTCGCTCGCGGACGAGCAGGCGGACACCGAGGCGCTGCTGAGCACCGTGCGGGCCGGTGTCGTCCCGGTGGTGGGCCTCGCGGTCCTGCTGGCCCTGGCCGCCGCCGGCACCGTGCTGCGGCCGGTACGGAAGCTGGGCCTCGCGACCCGCGACCTGGCGCACGGCGAGCTGGGGGCCCGGGTGGCGGTGAAGGGGCGGGACGAGCTCTCCCGCCTGGCACGGACGTTCAACGAGACGGCCGCCGCCCTGCAGTCGTCCGTCGCCGAGCTGCGTGACCAGGAAGCGAAGGCCAAGCGCTTCGTCGCCGATGTCTCCCATGAGCTGCGCACCCCGCTCGCCGCGATGACCATCGTCTCCAGCGTCCTCGACGAGGACGCCGAGCGGCTGCCCCCGGACACCACGCAGGCCGCCCGTGCGGTCAGCGCGGAGACCGCCAAACTGGCCCGGCTGGTGGACGATCTCATCGAGATCTCCCGCTTCGACGCCGGTGCCGCCGCCCTCAACCTGGAGGACACCGATGTCGGCGAGACGATCCGGGCCACGCTGGCGGTGCGCGGCTGGACGGACACGGTGCGGGCCGAGCTGCCGCCGGGGCTGCGGGCCCGCATAGACCGGCGCCGGATCGACGTCGTCGTCGCCAACCTGGTCGGCAACGCGCTGCGGCACGGCGCGCCGCCCGTCACCGTCGTGCTGGCGGCGACGGCGGACGGGCTGACCGTCGAGGTCTCCGACCACGGCCCCGGCCTCCCCCCGGAGGTGCGCCGGCAGGTCTTCGACCGCTTCTACAAGGCCGACACGGCCCGTACCCGATCGGAAGGCAGCGGACTCGGCATGGCCATCGCCCTGGAGAACGCCCGGCTGCACGGCGGCACCCTCGAGGTCGGGGACCGGCCGGGCGGCGGCGCGCTGTTCACCCTGCGGCTGCCCATCCACCCCGTGGAGGACGCGGGATGAGCCGCCCGGCCGCCGCCTTCGCCCCGCGCCGGACCGCCTCCGTCATGCGGGGCCGGATCGGTTCCCTCGCTCCCCTGCTGCTGGTGCTCGCGGGCTGCGGTATCCAGCCGACCGGTGTCATCGACGCGGGCGAGCCCGCCACCGGACTCACCCGGGGCATGCGGGTGTACTTCGCCTCCGATCAGGGCCTGCGCGGGGTCCCCCGCCCGGACACCGAACTGCGCAGTGTCGGGGATCCGCTGAAACTCCTCGCCGCCGGCCCGACGGAGGAGGAGCAGCGGACCGGGCTGACCAATCTGGTGCCGCGGGACCTCGCGTACTCCGCGACGGCGGACGGCAGCCGGGTGGTGCTCTCGCTGGCGGAGACCGACGAGATCGACCCGAAGAGCATGGGGACCGGGCAGCTCGTCTGTTCGCTCGCCCGTGCACAGTCGCTCCTCGACAAGCGGGTACGCCCCGACGATGTGCAGGTCACGCTCCGGCCGGCCAACGGCGCGCCGGTCGGGCCGTACCGCTGCTCCCAGTTCCTCCGTGAGTGAGGGGGCGGTGCCACGGCAGCGGCCTTCTGGTCACGCCCCTCGGCGGCCCGTCATCATGGCGCCTGCCTGACACATACCTGCCAAACTTCGAATCGGGGTACCCGTTGCACAGGATCCACATCGGACCGGCGCTGATCGGCTCGCTGTTACTCGTCCTGGTGGCCGCCACGGCGGCACCGGGCGCGGCGGCCGACTCGCCCACGGCGCCGGCGACGGCGACGACGGCGCGCGCGGACCCGGCGCCCGCCCCACCCGCACCGGACTGGACCCCGCCGCTGAGCACCCGGGGCCGCTGGATCGTGGACGCCGACGGCGACCGGTTCAAGCTGAAGTCGGGCAACTGGCACGGGGCGAGCGGCACCTGGAACGGCTCCGGCGACCCCGCCGACCCCGGCAACCACCACGCCGGGGAGAAGTCCGACGGCATCCCCCTCGGCCTGGACCGTGCCTCCCTGCGGGAGATCGTCGGAGGGTTCCGCGAACTCGGCCTGAACAGCGTGCGGCTGCCCTTCTCCAACGCCATGGTGCACGACCGGCAGCCCGTCCCGGACGCCGCCGTGGCGGCCGAGCCGGGGCTGCGCGGCCGGACCCCGCTCCAGGTCTACGACGCGGTGGTGAGCGCCCTGACCGACGCCGGCCTCGCGGTGATCCTGAACAACCACACCGGCACGACGCGCTGGTGCTGCGGGGTGGACGGCAACGAGCGGTGGAACTCCAGCCGTTCCACCGAGGCCTGGGAGGACGACTGGCTGTTCATGGTCCGCCGCTACCGGGACAACCCGCGGGTGGTGGGGGCCGATCTGTACAACGAGGTGCGCCGGGACGTTTTCGACGACCCCAACTGGGGGCTCGGCGACCGCCACGACTGGTTCCGCGCCTCTCAGCGGCTGGGCGACCGCATCCTCGAGGAGGGCAACCCGGACCTGCTGGTGATCGTCGAGGGCATCAACTGGACGGGGATCCCGGTGGACGGATTCGCCCACGGACGGCCCGCTCTGGAGCCGGTCGAGCGGCTGTCGCACACCCTGGTGCGGTCCGGGAAGCTCGTCTACTCGGCCCACTTCTACGGCTACACGGGCCCTCGGCACAGCGGCGCCACCGGCCTCGGCGAGACCTCCGACCCCCGCTACCAGGATCTGAGCCGGGCGGAGCTGGCCGACGTGCTGCACCGGCAGGCGTTCTACGTCAGCGCCGGACGGGACCGGCACTTCACCGCCCCCGTCTGGATCAGCGAGTTCGGCGTCGGGGGCCGGGAGGAGGCCGGTGAGAAGCCACGGGCCTGGTTCCGGGCCTTCGTGGACCTCCTCGTCGAGGCCGACGCCGACTTCGCCTACTGGCCGCTGGTGGGCCATCACGACAACCGCCGGGGCAACGGCTGGGCCCTGCTGCACTGGGATGCGGCGGGCCGCCGGATGGGCCTGTTCGACGGTGACGACTGGCGCGCCGGGCCGTGGAGGCAGCTGATCGGCGCGGAGGGCCGGACCGGCCGGGTCGCGCCGGTGGACCGCTGGTCGATGCTCAGCCCGGACCACGGCGACTTCGACCAGTCGCTGCGGATGCGCGCGGCGGGCGACTGGGACCGCGGGGCGCGCAAGGCGGCGTGCCCGGACGGCCAGCGCCTCATCGGGCTGAGCCACACCGGAGCCCGGGGCCTGTGCACGGACACGGCCACGCGCGACCGTGCTCCCGCGGGCAGCGGGTACGAGGTGGTCCGCGACGAACGCCATGTCGAGCCGGGCGGGGACTGGGCCACCGGGTACACCAAACTCCAGTGTCCGGCGGGGCAGTGGCTGACCGGTTACAGCGTGCGCGGCGCGACGGTCTCCGCGGCGCTGTGCACGGCGGCGGGCGCCCGGCCGGGGAACGGCCGCACGGTGTGGTTCGACCGCGGCGACAACCGTCCGGAGGACGCCGGGGGCGGGGAGTTCGCGCACGGCCGGTACAAGGGCCAGTGCGGATCCGGTGAGTACGCGGCCGGGATCGCGTTCACCACTCGCGTGGGGTCCCGGGGGACGCCGGACGCCCTGCTGTGCCGGCCGGTGCGCTGAAGACCTCTGCTGCGCTGAAGGGCTGTGCGCTGATCGGCCGGCCCCCGGAGGAGGTCTCACCGACCGGCGCGTGCGCGGGCGCGGGACCGGCGTCCGCGCACCGAGCCGCGGCGCGCCCTCGTCACCGGAGGAGGCCACGCCGGCGTCGTCCCCCGGTCCGTGGCGGCCGGGACCGGCCGCCGCGGACCGACGGGCAGTGCTCAGAGCGCCCGGAGCCCGGTGATCACCTCACGCAGGATCTCCTCGTCGGGGAGGTCCGCGGGAGGCACCGGACGGGAGATCCGGACCAGATCGGCGTCGATCAGGTCGCCGATGAACACCCGGACCACCCCGACCGGGAGGTCGAGTCCGGTCGCCAGCTCCGCGACGGACTGCGGCTCCTCCCGGCACCGGTCGACGATGTCGAGGTGTTCGGGCGACAGCGTCCGGTCCGCGGCCTCGGCCGACGCGCTGCCGTCCGGGTCCTGCGCGCTGCTCTGCAGGACCACCACGGCGATCAGGTCCAGGTCATCGGTCCCGCCGCGGGTACGGCCGCGGGTCATGGCGTAGGGCCGGACGACCGGTCCCGCCGCGTCGTCGTACCACCGTGCCGCGTCCTGACTCTCTCCGTTCATGAGACCCCCCGTCTCCGCTCATGACGTCCCGTCACCCTCCGGCGCCGGGACCGGACCTCGGGGCGCTGCCCAGGTGCACGCCCACACGCTTCACCATCAGTGTCATCTCGTACGCCACCTGGCCGACGTCGGAGTCGGCGTCGGCCAGCACCGCCAGGCAGCTGCCGTCCCCGGCGGCGGTCACGAACAGGAACGCGTCGTCCAGTTCCACCACGGTCTGCCGCACCCGGCCCGCGTCGAAGTGGCGGCCCACGCCCTTGGCCAGGCTGTGGAAGCCGGACGCGACCGCGGCCAGGTGCTCGCCGTCCTCGCGGGTGAGGTCCTGCGACGAGCCCGTGGCCAGGCCGTCGCTGGACAGCACCAGCGCCTTGCGGATGCTGCGCACACGTCCGACGAGTTCGTCGAGAAGCCAGTTGAGCTCACCTGCCCCGCCGCTCGAACCGTTGTGTGCCGTGGCGTTCGGTGCGGTCATCGACCGTCTCCCTCAGTTCTCGTTCCTGGTGCTGCGTCCTCGGCGGGGGCCGTGTGCTCGCCGTTCTGCGCACGGCCCCGCTGCCACCCCCGCTGAAGCGAGGCCATCCTGGCCCTCACTTCCTCGGCGTCCCGCTCGGGTTCGGTACCGGCGGGCGCGTCGTCCTTGCCGCCCCGCGGCGGGGGGACGGTCCGAAGCTGCGGGGCGAGGCTGGCCTGCCGCACCCTGCGGGGCAGTCCTCCCCCGGCCTGCCCGGTACCGTCCGCCGCTTCGGGGCGCTTCCTCTCCTCCGGCCGGGCGGCCCCGCGCTCGCCCCGCCCCTCCACCCGCCGGCCGCGGTCGGAGACCAGGACGGGTGAGCGGCGGCGGGGCAGGGGGGCCCGGCCGTGCTGCGGCTCCACGGACCGGCCGGGGGCGGCCCGGTGGTCCTCGGAGCCGCTGTCGTGGGCCTGCTGGTGCTCCTCCTCGGCGGCCGGGCGGAAGAGCACTCCTTCCTCGTCCTCCTCCAGGGACCCCAGCGGCGCCTCGAGCTCGACCGGTCCGTCGAGGACCGGCGTCTGCCCCCGCCGGGCCGGCGGCAGCGACACCGGGGCCGTGGCCAGCGCCACCACCCGGCTGCCCGCCGTCTCCCGGTCGCCGGTCCGGCCGGCGGCGTCCGGGGCGCCGCCCTCGGTGGCCGGGTCGGTGAGCAGCGGGGCGGGGATGAACACGACGGCGGTGGTGCCGCCGTACGGAGAGGTCTGCAGCGACACCCGGACCCCCTGGCGGCGGGCGAGCCGGCTGACCACGAACAGGCCGAGCCGGTCGGTGTCGGAGAGCTCGAACTCGGGGGTCTCGGCGAGCCGCAGATTGGCGTCGAGCAGCGCTTCGGCGGTCATCCCGAGGCCACGGTCGTGGATCTCCAGGGTGAAGCCGTTCGCCACCCGCTCCCCGTGCACCTGGACCGCGGTGTGCGGCGGCGAGAACACCGTGGCGTTCTCCAGGAGTTCGGCCACCAGATGGGTGAGGTCGGCGACGGCGGGCCCGGTGACGGCGAGCCGCGGCAGCCGCCGGACCTCGACGCGTTCGTAGTCCTCCACCTCGGCGACGGCCGCGCGGACGACGTCCATCAGCTGGACGGGCTTGCGCCACTGCCGGGACGGCGCCGCCCCGGAGAGGATCACCAGGCCCTCGGCGTGCCGCCGCATCCGGGTGGTCAGGTGGTCGAGCCGGAAGAGGTCGGCCAGCTCGTCGGTGTCCTCGGTGCGGCGTTCCATGGTGTCGAGGAGGCTGAGCTGCCGGTGCAGCAGGACCTGGCTGCGGCGGGCCAGGTTGACGAAGACCTCGGAGACGCCGCGGCGCAGCTCCGCCTGTTTGACGGCGGCCTCCACGGCGGCCCGCTGGAGGGTGTTGAGGGCCTGGCCGACCTGGCCCGTCTCGTCGGGGCCGTACTCCAGGCGGGGCGCCTCGGTCTCCACGTCGATCTGCTCCCCGGCGGCCAGCCGGCGCATCACGCTCGGCAGCCGTACACCGGAGGCCTCGTGGGCCTCCTTGCGCAGCCGGGTCAGGTCGCGGACCAGGCTGCGGCCGATGCGGACGGAGACGACGAGGGAGACCAGGACGGCGGCGAATCCCAGGACGCCCGCGACACCGGCCTTGACGAGCACGCCGATGGCGACGGGTTCGACCCGGTCCTGATAGCGGTGTCCGGCGGCGGTGTTCATCCGGTCGAGGTCGCCGAGGACCGTGCCGACGGCGGCCTGCCAGCGTGCGGCGTCGGTGGTGTCCAGGGCCGCCCGGCCGGGCCCCGTGGAGAGGATCCGCTCCTCGGCGGAGCGCAGATCGACGGTGTCGGGGCTGTTCCAGTACTTCGCGTAGACGGCGCTCTCCTCGGCGGGGAGCACCGGCAGGCTGGTGGAGTACAGCAGCTTGCGGTCGGCGACCCGGTCGGAGAAGAGCCGCAGGTCGTGGCGGCTGAGGTGGCCGGCGGCCAGCGCGGAGGCGAACAGCGCGTCCTCGCGGGAGAGGGCCTCGCGGGCGCGGGTGACACCGATCAGCGCGCGGGCCTGCTTGTCCATCTGGACGTCCTCGAGCGCGTGCACGGCGGCGAGGAAGTCGTAGGTGGGGTCGATCAGCGCGTTGTACGCGGCGAACGCGTAGCTGCGGGAGACCGTGCCCTCCTCGACCTTGCCGCGCAGGGAGTCGAGGCCGTCCAGGCCGTCCAGGAGGGTGATGAGCTGCTCGTCCGCCTGTCCGTCGTCGTGCATCTCCTCGTCGGCGGCGCTGTCGCGCAGCCGCTCCACCACGGCGTCGGTGGCACGTTCCCGGCGATGCAGCCGGGCCAGCCCGTCCGAGCTGCGGGGGTCGGCGAGGTGGACCAGGGCCTGACGGCGCTCCTCCTGGAGCATGTGGACGGTGTTCTCGGCCGGATAGCCGACCGACTCCACGAGTGCGGCGAAATCCAGCAGCCGCTGCGCCTCCCGGCCGGTGATGCCCACGGCGAAGGCCCAGATGGAGGTGAGGGACACCAGCGGTACCAGAAGCAGCCCCACGATCTTCCTGCGGATGGACTTCCCGCGAAAGCGCATGGCCTCCCCTTGTCAACCCCGCTTCGCGGGGGTGGTGTTCCGTCAATAAACGGCGCGAGCCTACTACTGGACGGGGACAACTCGAAGACCAGTCCGTACGCTCATGGCTGTACGCGCAGGCATTGCGTCCGCAGTTGTCCGGGCGATTCCCGGACATCACCGCCTCCCTGTGGCTCACGCCACCCAGGGGGATCGCCACAGTTCGACCGGGTATTTGGCTGAAAAGTTCCGCCTCGGTGGAACCTCCCGCCTCCGGCATTCGTGATCCTGAGTGGGGATGGGACGGGATTTCCCGATCACCCCGCTTTTCGAACGGCGTCTGCCGGGCACCCGCCCCGGAGCCGGGGAACCTCGCACCCGGCCGTCGAGCAGTCCGCCACGTGGGGGGAGTGAAGGTCAGATGGACACCGAACGACGTCGCCCAGCGTCCGCGCACACCGCCGAGCCCTCCGGTGAAGCGCCGCATCGCACCACTGCCGCCGAGTCCCGGCAGGACGGCGGCCACCGTCCGCTGTGGACGGTGGAATCCGCGCCCCGGCCCCGGCTCCCCGATCCGGTCCGGACGTCCGCGGTGCGGGCGGTCATCATCGGCTCGGTCACCCTGATTCTGGCCATGATCGCGTTTCTGTGCACCCTGGCCGCGTCGTGGTTCGCCTTCCCCGCCGTGCTCGCCACGGTGGGCGGCACCGTCGTCGCCACCTGGAGCGTCGTCGATGTCTGGGTGACCCGGCAGGTGTGGAACCAGCGGTACGGCGTGGTCTCCGCGCCCAGCAGTACGGCACGGGCCCTGCGGCGCGAGCGGCGCCGCGCCCGGCGCGCGGCCCGCACGGCCGCCAAGTCCCGGTCCCGGCCCGCCGACCGGCGGCGGCTCTCGCAGGCCTGATCCATCCCCTCACCGGGCACGACCGTGTAGGTTCGGAAACGGACGGTGCGCGCGGCAACGGCCGTGACCGCACCGTCCGTATCGATGACAGAGGTCGGACCACACAGCGGGGGGTGCGCCGTCCATGGCCTTGCGGGAACCGGCAGTCCATCGGCTCGAAGGAGCGCTCACCGATCCGGGATTCTCCTGGACCCTGTGCATGGTAGGCGAGGACCAGTCCCAGAAGTTCTCCCAGTTGACGGGTGAGCTGCGGGCACCGTTCTCGCGCACGGGCGACGGCAAGCGCATCTCCTCCGGCTTCTCGTACTGGGGCGTGGAGTCGACCGTGGCGTGGGTGCACGCCTGCTCCGACCTCTTCTATCCGGTGATGCGGGAGAGCATCGAGTCCTTCACCCGCCGCTGGCAGCGGATCGGCACCGCGCTGGAGGGACAGCGCCACCACTACGTGAGCCTGGGCACCGGCACCGGCCACAAGGACCACGCCGTGCTGGAGCGGCTGCGCCGCGGCCACCCCGAACTCCGCTACATACCCGTGGACGTCAGCCCGGAGATGCTGCGGCTCGGCCAGCGGGAGGCGCTGCGCAACCTGGACATCCCGGCGGGCAGCGTGGTCCCCGTCCAGCTCGACTTCTCCTCCGCCCGGAACGTCCTGGGCCTGCGCCGGTTGGTGGAGCGGCTCGTGGGCGAAGAGCCGGTGATCTACTCACTGCTCGGCAACACCCTCGCCAACTTCGAGGACGACACCGCGCTGCTGGCCCTGCTGATGGGGCAGCTGCTGCGCCCGCAGGACCGCTTCATGCTGGAAGTGGCCAGCACCGAGCAGCTGGACGAGGCCGGCGCCCGGGCGGCGGCGCGCGAGTACCGGGCGAGCCCGCGCTTCGGCGAGTTCGTGACCAGCGCCGTCATGCAGTACACCGACCTGCGGATCGACATGGACAGCGTGTCCTTCGGCGCGGTCGTGGAGGAGGACCGCTCGCTGCTGGTGAAGGTGGTCTACCGGAACCGTACGGGCGGCCAGCTGCGGCTCACCCTCCCGGACCGCAGCAGCATCGAGTTCCCGGACGAGGACACCATCCGGCTGCTGATCACCCGGAAGTACTCACCGGCCGGGCTGGAGAAGATGCTCGCGGACGCCGGGGCCGTGGAGGTGGGGCGCACCCGCTCCGGGTTCAACGCGGCGATCGGGGAGCCGAGTTTCGGGATGGACCTGGTGCTGCTCCAGGCCGGTCCTCCTCCCGCCCCGAACGGATCGCACCGGCCGCCCGCCCCGAACCCGTTCGGCTGAGGTGGCGCTCCGTCCGATGCGGCGGTCCGGCTGGTCGGTACTGACCTTCGGCGCGCTCGCGCTCGCCCTGGGGGTCTGCGTGAGCTGGCTGGCCGCCGCGCCGTTCCGGCAGAAGTGGGAGCCGCTGATCCAGACGCTGGCGCTGGTGGCCGCCATCAGCGGGGTGTTCGCCGAGCGCCGGGCGGCGGCCCACGAGCGGGAGCGGCAGGCCCTGGACGCCGTCACCGACGAACTGGTGAAGAACACCGGGATCCTGGCCGACCCGCGGTTCGGGCCGCTCGACCCCGCGCGCCCGGTGCACCGGGTCTTCCCGCGCCCGGTGCTCTCGGCGACGGACGCCGCGCTGGTCTCCGGCGTCCTGGCCGACCCCGGCCACAGCGAGCTGGTGGGCCTGCTGCACGAGTGGCGCGACACCGTCCACGAGCTCAACCGCCGGCTGGACCTCGCCGAGCTGCGGAGCTTCGTCGTGGAGGCCAACAGCGCCGAACTGCTGCGCGTGGACCGCGACCTGCGCCGGGAGAACGGCCATCTGCACCGGGCCCGGGCCATCCGCGACCGGATCGAGGAACTGCTGCGGCGGCGGTACGGGCAGGAGGACGGCGTGGCCGAGCGCCTGCGGGAGCTGCCCGCGGCGTCCGGCGCCGAGGACTGAACCGGCGCCGGACGCGGTCGCCCGGACCGACCGCGGGGCGGCCGCGAGGTGCCGGCCGGCCGGCCTCACTCCGCCGGCGCCTCCTGGGCCGCGGAGGCCTTCTGAGCAGCGCTCTCCTGGGCAGCGGGGGTCTCCTGGGCCAGGGGTGCCTCCTGAACCGGCGCAGTCGCCTGGGCCGCCGGGCGCTTGTACATCCGGGTCGCGGTGATCTCCCCGTGCACCGTCTCCTCCCCCGCGTTCTGCTGCGGCAGACCGGGGCGCAGATGCTCCTCCACGCTGATGTACTTCAGCCCGGCCCGCAGGTCCGCGTCGTTCCGCAGCCGGATGACGAGCGGGAACTCGGCGAGGGCCGTGGTGTCGAACAGACCCGTGGTGTAGAGCAGCTGGACCCCGAGCGCGTCGGCCACGGCCCGCTGGAGCTCGAGCAGATAGGTGGCGTTGGCCCGGCCGATCGGGTTGTCCAGGAACAGCGTGCCCGCGTGCCGGTGCCGGTCCCGCCCGCGGTCGTTGCTGCGCAGCGCCGCCATGGTGCAGTACAGGGCGATGGCCGCGGTGAGCAGCTGTCCGCCGGAGAACACGTCGCCCATCTGCCCCACCGGTACCCGCTCGGCGCGCAGCACCGCGTCGGGCTTGAGGATCTCGACGGCGATGCCGCGGGGCTGCAGCGCCGCGGCGACCCCGCGCAGCAGCAGCGACATGCCGTCCCGGCGCAGGTCGGAGTTCTTCCGCACGGCGGCCCGGGTCGCCTCGTCGATGACCTCGCCGAGCCGCTCGGTGAGCGTGGCGTGGTCCGGGTCGTCGAAGCGGATGCGCAGGAACTCCTGGCCCGACCACTCCCCCAGGCCCTCCGGGAGCCGGGAGAGCCGCTGCGCCGAACGGAGCGTGGCCAGCGAGGAGTCGACGAGTCCGCGGAGCCGGTCGACGATGCTGTCGCGGTTGCGCTCCAGCTGCTCCAGCTCGTCGGTGAGGACCCGCAGCCGGGGCGCGAAGGCGTCGGCCCAGGCCGCCGCGTGCTCGGGCAACGCCGAGGCCGGCAGCTCCCGGATCTGCTGCCGGGCCGGGGTGCGGACGTGTTCGTAGCGGCTGGAGTTGGCGTGCCGGACGAGGACGTCCGAGGCCTCCCGCACGGTCGAGTCGGCGGCCGAGAGATCGGTGGCGCAGCCGCGCAGGGAGCGACGGGCCTCGGCGGCGGCCTGCCGGGCCTCGTCGAGCCCGCCGGGGTACGGCTCGGGCTCCTGCTCGGCGCCGTCCCCCTGGTCGGCGGTGGGCACCGGGTCGCGGAGCAGGTCCCGCAGCAGCGCCGCGGTCTCCTCGAAGCCGCCGGTGGCGTCCTCGGCCGTCCGGTGGGCGTGCAGCAGTTCGGTGTGCCGGGCCCGGGCCGTCTCCCAGGCGTCGGTGCGGGCGGCGAGTTCGCCGGTGGCGGTGCGCAGCAGGGCCTGGGCCTGCTCGGCGTCGGCCGGCACCAGTTCCTCGGGCAGTTCGGTGTGGGCCTCCCCGTCCTCGGGCGCGAGGCGTTCGGCCTCGCCGCGCAGCCGGCCCAGCTGCTCACTGGCGGACGAGGCGCGCGACTCCAGCTTCTGGACGAGCGACTCGGCGCGGGCCGCTGCGGCCTGGCGGGAGGGGCCGTCGGCCCCGTCGGTGCCCTCCAGGAGCTGGGCGGCGCGGGTGCGCACCTTGTTGGTGAGCCGGTCGAGTTCGGCGCGGGCGGCGCTCTCGTCGCTCTCGGCCCGGGCCTGTTCGGCGCGGAGGTCGGCGCCGACGCCGACCTTCTCGTAGAGCTGGGAGGCCGCGCGGTAGGCCTCGCGCAGCGCGGGCAGCGCGGCGCGCGGCTGCGCGTCGTCCTCACCGATGTCGTCGGGGGCACCGGCGATCTCGGCCCGCTCGGCGCGCAGGGCCCGGGCGGTGCGCCGGGCGTCGTCGGCGGCGCGCTGGGCGGCGCGGCGGTCCTCGTCCGCCGCGCGGGCCCGGTCCAGACAGGCGGTGGCCCGGGCCTCGGACTCGGCCGCCTCCTCGGTGAGTTCACGGACCCGGCTCTGCCAGCCGGCCCGCTCCCGGAGCCGGTGCGCCAGCCCGGCGAGGATGTCGGCGGCGCGGCGGGCGCGCTGGGCGGCCTCCTGCCGTTCGTCCCGGATCCGGGCCGCCTCTGCGGCGGCCTCGTCCGCCTCGGTACGGGCCGCCCGGGCCGTGGCCAGCCCGTGGCGGGCGGTGTCCGCGGCCTCCTGTGCGGTGCGGGCGTCGTCGGCGAGTTCGGCGAGCCGGCCGGCCGGGCAGCCGGTGCGCCAGGAGGCGATCCGGGCGGCCAGGGCGCGGTCGCCGGAGAGCCGGGCGGCGAGCTGGCGGATCTCCTCCTCGCGGGCCGTCGCGCGGCCCCGCAGCGCCTGCCGTTCGTCGTCGGCGGCCCGCTCGTCGTGCATGGCCGGGTTGGGCGGGACGAGGAACACCTCGGAGCCGTTGTCCGCGCCGGGCGCGGGAGCGGGCGCCAGCAGGGCCGCCGCGGTGCCGACGGCGACGGTGGACCGGGGCAGCAGCGCGGCCCCGGCGAGCACGTCACGGGCTCGGGCGTGGGTGGCGGGGTCGGTGATGACGACGCCGTCGACGAGTTCGGGGCGGGCCGCGAGCACGGTGGCGTGGTCGGCGGGGTCGACGGCCTGGGCGAGGTATCGCCAGCCGGGGAGCGCCGGAATGCCGTGTTCGCCGAGGAACTCCACCGCGGCCAGGACGTCGGGTCCCGGCGGGAGCAGCCCGCCGTCGCCGAGCGCCCCGAGGATCCGCGCGTCGTCCGCGGCGGCGGTGCGCAGGTCGAAGAGCTGCCGCTCGGCGGAGGCGATGTTCTCCTCCAGCATCGCGCGGAGGCCGTCGGCGCCGCGGTCCACGTCCTCGGCGGTGAGCGGACCGGCCGGGGCTCCGTCGTCGCCGGGCTCCGCGGCGCCGGACGACGGGTCCGGCGCGGCTCCCGGCTGCCCCGCTCCGGGGGCGGGCGTGCCCCGGCGCGGCCGGGGGATGCCGGGGACCGAGACGTGCGGCAGGCTGAGCAGTTCGGCCAGCCGCGGGTCGGCACCGATGGACTCCGCCTGGCGGCGCTCGGCGTCGTAGCGGGACTCGGCTGCCTGGGCGGCGTCCACAGCGCGGGCGGCGGCGAGTTCGGCGCGGGACTCCGCGGCCGCGGTGTCCCTGGCCCGCTCGGCGGTGCTCCCGGCGGTCGCGCGGGCCGTCTCCCAGGCGGCGACCGCGGTCTTCTCGGCGTCACTGGCGGCCAGCGCGGCCCGGGCCGGGTCGGCGTCCGGCGTGGTGTCGTCGAGCCAGCCCGCGCGGACGGCCTCCGCGGTCTCCTGTTCGACCTCGGCGAGCCGCTGGCGCAGGTGCTCGGTCTCACTGCGGGCGCGCTGGGCCCCGGTGGCGGCGGCCGTGGCGTCGCGGTGTGCCGCCTCCCCCGCCTCCTGGAGGGCGGCGGAGCGCTCTTCCTCCTCCTGGGCGAGCCGTTCGCCGTCCTCCGCGGCGGCCTGCAGGGCGCGTACCAGGTCGGCGGCGGCCGTCGCGCGGGCGGCGAGCGCGGGCGCGGCGTCCCGCTCGGCCTCCCGGATCGCGACGGCGACCCGGGCGGAGCGGTCAGCCGCGGCCCGGTGGCGGAGCACCGCCTCTGCGGCCTGCCAGGCGGAGAGCAGGGTACGGGCGTCGCCGAGCTCGCGGCGCTGGGCCGCGGCGGCCTTCTCCGCGGCGGCCAGGGCCAGCGAGGCGTGCCGGTAGGCGAGTTCGGCCCCGATGAGCGAACTGTGGGCGCGGGCCTCCTCGGTGTCCGCGACGGTCTGCGCCGCGGCGGTGACCTGCCGGGTGAGGTCCGCGGCGCGGCCCCGCTCCAGGCGGGCCCGGACGGACAGCCGGCGGGCGAGCGTCCGGGTGCGGCGCTCGGCTCCGCTGTGCACCTCGCGGGCCCGCTCGCGTTCGGCGGTGGCGTCGACGATGCGGCCGAGCAGGTCGACGGAACCGGCGGTGAAGTCCCGTTCGGCCATCAGCTCGGCGCGCCGGCCGAGCTTGTGCGCGAAGCCGTGGACGAGGTCGGCGAGCCCGTCGGTGTCCCGGGTGTCGGTGACGGCCCGCAGCAGCAGATCGGTGAAGTCCGAGTCGTTCTTGACGGCGAAGAGGCCCGCCGCCTCGCCCTCGTCGGCGTTCATCTCCCGCTGGTAGCGGAAGAGTTCGGGGTCGAGGCCGAGGTCACCGAGGTGCTCGTTCCAGCGTTCGTGGATCTCCTCCCAGACGACGTCCAGGTTGGGGTACGCCTTGCCGGCCTCGGTGACGGCGTCCCGGAAGCCCTTCATCGTGCGCCGCCGGCCGCGGGCCCCGGAGGCGCCCTCGGCCGGGGCCCGCACCGTGGCGGACTCGGCGACCGGCAGCGAGTCCAGGCTCATCCCGGGGCCGGGCCGGAAGGAGTACCAGGCCTCGGCGAACTTCCGCGGGTCGTTCGAGACCTGGCGGCCACGCCACTCGCTGACCTTGCCGACGACCACGGACTCACCGGTGACCGTGTGCTGCCACTCCAGGGCCACGTGCCCGCAGTCGTCCGCCAGCAGGAACTTCCGCAGCACACCGGAGCTGGCGCCGCCGAGGGTGTTGCGGTGGCCGGGCAGCATGACAGAGAAGATGAGCTTGAGGAGGACGGACTTGCCGCCGCCGTTCTCCAGGAAGAGCACGCCCGCGGGGGCCGGACGGCGCGGCGGGCCGGTGGGCTCGTCCTCGAAGAAGTCCGCCTGGGTGGGTGCCGGCCGGCTCACCGGCTCGCCGACACCGCGCAGGTCGAGCACGGTGTCGGCGTAGCGCGCACCGGCAGGCCCGATGGAGTAGAGGCGGACCCGGGACAGCTCGTACATGGCGGACTCTCGTTGGTGTGCTGGTGGGTGGTGGGGTGGCGTGGAGCGGTCAGGAGTGGAACGGCAGGCCCGCGTCGGCCGCCAGGTCGAGGTCGTCGGTGTCGTCCGGCGGGAGCAGGGTGGCGGTGCCGTCGCTCAGCGGGACCACGCCGAGCTCCAGGAGCTCGGCCATGGCGGCGCCGCCCGCGAGGTCGCGGACCTGCAACTGGTAGCGGGCGGTGGTGCGGTAGGCGCCGCCGGCGTCGTCCCCGGTGCGCTGCAGGAAGCCCGAGTCGGTGAGGAAGGCGACGGCCTTGCCGACGATGCCGGTGGTCGAACCGGCGAGCCGGCGCGCGTCCTTGGTGGCCCCGGTGGCACTGCGCCGGGCGTAGACGCGCCAGGCGGCCTCCAGGCCGGGGGCGCCGCTGGTGGGGTCGGTGTTCTCGCCCTGCTCGTCGGCGCGCTCCTCCAGGCGGCGGCAGGCCTGGCGGACGAAGGCCTCGACGCCGTTGACGGTGATCCGGCCGATGTAGCCGTCGTCGGCGAGGTCCTCGGGACGGGGGAAGGCCATGGCGGCGACCGCGAGGTGCGCGAGCCCGTGCAGGAACCGGTCGGCGGAGTCCGAGGAGGCGCGGCGGGCGTAGTCGCCCATGCGGACCGCGAAGACGGAGTCCTCGGCGGCGGCCACGGCCATGCCGGCGCGGGTGGACACCTCCAGGACCACCAGGCCCAGCCCGGTGGCGACGGCGTCGGCCAGCCGTGCGAAGGCCGGGTCGTCGCGGTGCCGGCGCAGCAGCTCGGTGTAGTCGGCGTCGCGGGCGGGCTGCAGCTTGGGCTGGAGCCCGAAGGCGACGAGCCGCGCCGCGTCGGCGGCGTCGGCCGGGGTGACGCCGGACGCGGGTGCGTGGGCCGCGGTAGGGGCCTGCGTCCCGGCGTGCGGGTACCCCTCGGCCGCGGTCTCCGTGCCACGGGTGAAGTCGGCTCCGGCCTCGGCGGGCTCGCCGGGCGGGCCGCCGTCGGGGCGGTACGTGGTCACGGCTGCTGCTCCTTGCGGTGGGCGGCGGGGTCGGTGGACGGGACGGTCACGCCGCCTCCGTGCGGTCCGCGGCCATCCCGGCCGCGTCGAGGAGGGCGGTGCCGACGATGAGGTCGGCGCCGCCGAACTCCGGGTCGTCGAGTTCGGTGCCGTCGTCGACGGCGAACAGCAGCCGCTGCTCGCCCTGCCGGTAGGCGGTGCCGACCGGGGGGCTGGCGGCGTGCACCGCGAGCAGGGCCACGAGGTACGGGAGTTCGGGGTCCCGGCGGCGGGCGTCGGCGAGCAGTCCGGACAGGCGCCGCGGAGCGTCCGGCGGGAGGTCGAGGAGCTCCATGGCCCGGGCGAGCTGCTCCTCGCTGAACCGGCTGTCGTCGGGCGTCGCGACCAGGTCGGGCTCCGGCATCTCGGCGCCCAGGTGGTCGCGTTCGACCGGCGGGGTGAACAGCAGGTCCACCAGGTCGCCGAGGCGTACGGCCGAGGGGGTGCGCAGCCCGGTGCCCCGGGCGAAGAAGGCGTCGGTGACCCGGGTCGCCCGCTCGACCGCCAGGGGCAGCACGGGGGCCACCAGCTGCCCGTAGAGGTCGAGGCCGGCACGGGCCGCGGGGGCGGCGAACGCCTGCCGGTCCTGCTCGGCGCGGAACAGCGGTCCGGCCTCCAGCAGCCGGGACTGGAGCTGGGTGTGGCGGCGGATGCAGTCCTTGACGATGTCCACCAGCTCGGCGGCGCGGCGCTTGTGCTCCGGCTCCTCCGCTTCGTCGCGGGCGCGGCGGATGTTGGTGAGGATGGCGTTCTCGTGGCGGTAGCGGTCGGCGACGTGGTCGAGCGCCTCGGCGATCATGTCGGGGACGGTGCGCAGCCAGTCGACGGCGCGGACGTTGCGCCGGGTGGCGTCGAGGGTCCGGCGGAGCGTCTCGGCGTACTGGACCGTGCGGTAGCGGGCCTGTTCGGCGGCGAGTTGCGCGTCGGCGAGCCGGCCGCGGCTGATCAGCACCTCCAGCTTCACCTCGGCGGCGATCTGGGCGCTGGTCACATCGGTGTCGAGGGCGCCGACCAGGACGTTGACCGCTTCGTCGGTGGTGCGCAGGTACACGCTGCCGCCGGGCCCGGGCACCTCCTCCACCAGCTTGAAGTCGTAGTCACGCCGGACGTAGGCGCCGTCCGGGCCGAACGTGCCGTAGACGGCGCGGAATCCGCGGTCCACGCTGCCGACGTTGATGAGGTTCTCCAGCACCCAGCGGGCGACCCGCTCGTGCTCGCCCGCGGGGCGCTCCGGGGCCTGGGCCGCGACCCGCGGCAGCAGCCTGGCCACTATCTGCTCGTGGTCGGCTCCGGTGTCGAAGTCCATGTTGAGCGTGACGAGATCGATGGCGGCGAGCGCGACCTCGGCCATCGCGTAGACCGTGTACTCCCCGGCGAGGTTGGCCTTGCGCACGTCGAGGTCGTGCAGCGGCGCCGTGCAGGCGAGCGCGCGCAGCCGCCGGGCCAGCCCCTCGTCGGCGGCGGGCCCCGGGGCAGCACGGGTCCCCGCGCTGAGCTGGGGCGGAGCGAGTTCCGAGGCGTGCGAAGTCACGACGGACAGAGTAGATCCTCGGACCGACAACGACCGAAACGGCGCGGATGGGGCGGGCCTGTTCGCGCTGCCGGTGCGGCCCGTCGGTCTGCTCCCATCCCGCCCCACGCCACTATGAAACAGCACATCTCACGCAGAGTCGGTCAGTTCACGGGCGAAGCGGGACACCTTCCGGTGCAGGCGGCATGGCCGTGACACGACGCACGGAACCGCTCACGCGGCGGCGCCCCGGGGCCGCGGCCGGGCGGCCGCCGTCAGGACCTCGGCACCGTGCGCGGCGAGGAACGCCTCGACGGCCGGTGCCCAGCCGAACCGTTCGGCGCGGGCCCGGGCCGCCGCCCGCCGCGCCGCCTCCGGCCGGGCGAGCAGCGCCCGCGCCGCGTCGGCGAACGCCACGCCGTCACCGGCCGCGACCGCCCCGCCCGCACCGACGATCGCGGGGAGCGCGGAACCGGCGTGCGCCACCACCGGCGTACCGCAGGCCAGCGCTTCCAGCGCGGCGAGGCCGAAGGTCTCCACGGGGCCGGGAGCGAGGCAGAGGTCGGCGGTGGCCTGGAGCGCGGCCACCTCGTCGGGGTCGGCAAGGTGGCCGAGGAAGGTGACGGGGAGCCGTTCCGCGCGCGCCCGTTCGGCCAGCCGGGAGCGCAGCGGGCCGTCCCCGGCGACCACCAGCACGGCCGGTTCCCCGCGGCGGCGGAGGGCGGCGAGCGCGTCCAGCGCCGTCCCCGCCCCCTTCTCGACGGACAGCCGGGAGCAGAGAGCGAGCAGCGTCTCGCCGGGGGCTGCCCAGCGGGCACGCAGCGCGGCGCCGCCGAGGCCGGGCCGGCGCCGGTCGAGATCGACACCCAAGGGGGCGCGTACGACATTGCGGGCGCCGATCCTGGTGAACTCGCGCTCCGCCCACGCAGTGGTGCAGACGACCCGCGAATAGGACAGCGCGGTGCGCCGGTTGAGCCGGTCCGCCGCCTTCCGGGCCACGCCGTCCGGAACGCCCCAGGTGCCCAGAACGCCGTCCACCGACTCGTGGGAGACCATCACGGCGGGGACGCGGGCGCGCCGGGCCCACTCCCCCGTCCAGCGCAGGGTGGTGCGGTCGGACACCTCCAGCCGGTCGGGGGCGAGGCTCTCCAGCAGCCGGGCGGTCCGGCGGCGGTCGGCCAGCACCCGGTAGCCCCCGGTGGCCGGGAGCCCAGTGCCCGGAAGCGTGATCACCCGCCCCTGGGCGGTCCGTTCGTCGCGGTACGACTCGCCGGGGACGACCAGAACGGGCTCATGGCCCGCCGCCCGGTAGCCCGCGCCCAGTGCGGCCAGCGCGGTGCGCAGTCCGCCGGAGGAGGGGGTGACGAAGTTGGCCAGCCGGACGATCCGCAGCGGTCCCTCGCGCGTCATGGCGCCGGTCATGCCGCCACCGCCGTCCGGGCCGTGAGGATCTCGGCGTAGTGGCCGAGGAGCCGGTCGCCGACCGATTCCCAGGTGCGCTCCGCCACGGCCGCGCGCCCGGCCCGCCCGAACCGGGCCCGCCGCTCCGGATCGGCCAGCAGGGAGCGGACGGCACGGGTCAGGGCGGCGGGGTCCCGCGGCGGTACGAGCAGGCCCGTGCGGCCGTGATCGACCAGGTCGAGGGGCCCGCCGGCCGCCGGCGCCACCACCGGCACCCCGCTGGCCATGGCCTCCTGCGCCGTCTGGCAGAACGTCTCGTACGGCCCGGTGTGCACGAACAGGTCCAGCGAGGCGAAGATGCGGGCGAGGTCGCCGCCGGTGCGACGGCCGAGGAAGCGGGCCCCGGGCATCGCCGCACGGAGTCCCGGGGCGCTGGGGCCGTCCCCGACGACGACCAGCCGCGCCCCCGGGAGCATGGCCGTCCCCGCCAGCAGGTCCACCTGCTTCTCGGGCGCGAGGCGGCCGACGTAGCCGACGAGCAGTTCGCCGCCCGGGGCGAGGGAACGGCGCAGTGCGGGGTCGCGCAGCGCGGGGCGGAACCGCTCGGCGTCCACGCCCCGGGGCCAGAGCCGCACCCGCGGAACGCCGTGTTCCACGAGGTCGCGGACGGCGGCCGAGGAGGGGGCGAGGGTACGGTCGGCGGCGGCGTGCACGGAGCGTATCCGCCGCCATGCGGCGTTCTCACCGGCGCCGACGTAGGTGCGGGCGTAGCCGCCGAGGTCCGTCTGGTAGACGGCGACGGCAGGGATGCCGAGACGTGCGGCGGCGGTCATGCCGCGGACCCCGAGGACGAAGGGGCCGGCCAGGTGCACGAGATCGGCGCGGTGCGCGGCCAGCGAGGCGGCGACCCGCCGGCTGGGCAGCGCCACCCGCACCTGGGGGTAGCCGGGGAGCGGCAGCGAGGGCACCCGGACCACCGGGCAGGGATCGGCGGCGGAGATGTCGGGGACGGCCGGGCCGTCGTGCGGCCCGGCCGGTGCGATCACCAGGGGGTCGTGACCGCGCCGGACGAGGTGCCGGGCGGTCTGCAGGGCGCAGTGGGCCACGCCGTTGACGTCGGGGGGAAAGGACTCGGTGACGATGACGACACGCATACGGGTGTTGTCGGCCGCCGGGACGTGCCCCCGGCCACGGGGATCTGTCCGCCGGGGGAACGTCCCATGAGCGTTTGCGCGGCGATGCCGCGCGCAGGCGTCACACGGCGGGCATGTCGGGCCCGATCCGGCTGCGGACGGCCGTCTGGACCTCCGCCTCCTCCGCCGGGTCCGCGGCGAGCCGGCGGAGCTGGTCGACGACGCGGATGTCGCCGATCGCGGCGTGCCGGGCCGCCAGCTCGCGGGTGGTCTCCTCGCAGTCCCACAGGCACTCCACGGCGAAGCCCGCGGCGAACGACGGGTCGGTGGCGGCCAGCGCGCGGGCGGCCCGCCCGCGCAGCTGTGAGGAGGAGGTCTCGCGGTAGATGTGGCGCAGCACCGGGGCGGCGCAGGCGATCGACAGCCGGCCCGCGCCGTCGACCAGCGTCCACAGCTCGGCGGCGTCCGCGCCCTCGGTGCGGACGGTCGTACGCAGGGCGGCGAGCACCAGCTCGGAGTCCTGACGGCCGCCCCGGCAGGCGAGCACGCCCGCCGCCGCCCGGCCCACCGCGTCCGGCCGGCGGGCCCAGCCGCGGGCCCGTTCCAGCGCGGCCACGCTGCGCATGCGTTCGAAGGAGGCGATGGCGACCTCCGCCACGACGGCCGACGGGCTCGCCGCGGCGGCGTCCAGCAGGTCCAGGGCCTCGGGGTCCTGCTGCTCCGCGAGGTGGCGCAGGGCGGTGCAGCGGGCGCCGTCCGGGCCCGAGCGGGCGGCTTCGACGATCTCCGGACGGTCCTCGGGGCCGGCCACGGCGGTCATGCAGCGGGCGGCAGCCGCGTGGCGCGGCTGCGAGGGGTGCTGGTCGAGGCCCTGCTGCGCCCAGTCGAGGACCTCCCGGACGCTCCACCCGGGGCGCGGCCCGCTCGGCCTGAGCTGCCGCTGCCAGCGGTCGAAGCTGCCCTGTTCCCGGGCGGCGCGCACCCGGGCCGCGGTGTCCGGGTCGTCCCGGTCGTCGGCCCACAGCCGCCACGGCCGGGGTTCGAAGGCGTCCCGGACGGCCGCGGCGAGGTCGGCCTCGCCCTGCGGGGTGCGGGGGAACCGGGCGACCACCGCGCGGCCGAGGGCCTTCAGCGCGTCGTCCTCGTCACGGAGGGCCAGCTCGTCCAGCGCCCAGGCCCAGTTGCTGCCGGCGACGGCGTAGCGGCGGAGGAGCAGCAGGGCATCGGTGCGCCCGTAGCTGGCGAGGTGGCCGAGGACGGCGAGGGCGAGCCCGGTGCGCTGTTCGGAGCTGTCCACCAGGTCGTCGGGGTGGAACAGGTGCTGTTCGATCGGGTCGAGCCCGCCGTCGAGCTCGAGGTGGAGCCGCGCGTAGTACAGGGAGCGGTTCTCGATCTGCCAGTCGTGCCGGGGGTCGTGCAGCACACAGTGGTGCAGCGCGGCGAGCGCCTCGGCCCGCGGCGCCGCGAGAGCATGCAGGGTCCCGTCGCCGCGGCCTCGCTGCAGGAGGCCGAGGAGGGTGCCACTGGGCGCTATGTCTGGATCGAACATGAGGTCAGCATCCGGTGCGGTGGGTTCGCTGGCAACGGGATTTCCGCCGACCGGCATTCTTGCCGGTGACCACGGGATCTACGCCTGATGAGCAGCGCGGATTTCCGTACCCGAGCGCCGCAGCCTACCCGGACCGTATGATTCCGCCGAGCCGGGGCGACGAACCGGAGAAACCGCCCTTCAAGGCCCCTGGCATATGCCGGAAGCACCACCGAATCGGGTGTTGCCAAATCCCTTACGGGTCGTCGCTCCCTGTGCAACAGTCGTTACCGGCCCTTCCCTCAGACTCGGCCGCGCTTATATCGGAGTACGTGATGCCGCCCCACTCGTTCGCGGACCGTCCAGCCGCTCAGCCGCCGGAGCGCGGCGCGGTGGACGCCCTCATCTCCCAGACCCGCCGCTTACGCGGAGGCGTCGACGCCGTACGGCGGGACGCCTCATCGGCCGAGGACGATCCCCGGCTCCGCTGGCAGCGGGCGCTCTGCGACCTCGCGGTGCATCACCTCGACGACCTGGGCCAGCAGCTCGGACAGCTGCGCGAGGGGCTGCCGCCCGACCTCGTCCCCGCCGATGCCGCGCCGGACACCGTCGTTTCCGCGCCGCCCGCCGGGACGCCGTCCCCCGCCGGGCGGGGCTCTCTGCTCAGCCGGGTGGGCAGCGCCGAGTGGAATCTGCTCACCGACGAAGTGGACTGGTCGGACGAGCTGTTCCGGATCTTCGGGCGCACCCCCGAGGACGGTCCGCTCTCTCTCGACGAGCTGCCGTCCTGGCTGTTCGCGGAGGACCAGGGGCTGTTGACCGCCATGGTCACGGACTGCCTGGTGGACGGGAAGCCCATCGACGGCGAGTTCCGCATCGTGCGTGCCGACGGCTCCGTCCGCACGCTCCACATGATGGGCGAGCCGGTGCTCGACGCCGACGGCTGCACGGCCTCCATGTGGGCCGTGCTGCGTGACGTCAGCGAGCTGCGACGCAGCCAGCGGGCGGTGCGCGAGACCCGTGACTCGCTGCAGCGCCAGCGGCACATCGCGCAGACAGAGCGCCGGCTTGCGGTCGAGCTGCAGGAAGCCGTGCTGCCTCCCTGGCGCGGCTCCCTGCGGTTCCCGCAGGGCGGTCAGGCCTCGCTCGACCTGGCCGCCCACTACCTCCCCTCCGGCACCGGCGCCCTCATCGGCGGCAACTGGTACGACGCCCTGCACCTGCCCGACGGGCAGACCCTGCTCAGCGTCGGCGACCTCACCGGGCACGGCGTGGCCGCCACCTCCGGGATGGCCATGCTGCTCGGCGCGCTGCGCGGTATGGCGGTCGCGGGCGTGGCGCCCGGGGCGCTGATGGGCTGGCTCAACCAGCTGCTCGACGCCTCGGCCCAGCCCGCTCTGGGCAGCGCCCTCTGCTGCCGCTACGACTCCCGCAACGGCGCCCTGTCCTGGTCACAGGCGGGACACTCCGCACCGCTGCTGTTCCGCGACGGGGTGGGGCGCACCCTGCCGCAGCCGGGCGGAGTCCTCCTCGGCGCCACCTCCGGAGCCTCGTACGGGCAGGCCGAGGAGCAGCTTGCCCCCGGTGACCTGCTGGTCCTGCACACCGGCGGCCTCGCCCCCTCCTTCACCGACCCCACCAGCCCCGACGGCGACGTGGCAGTGCAGCGGCTGCTGGCCCTCGGCCCTCGACTGTCGGCCGCCCGCAGCGCGCAGGAGTGCGTGCGGATCGTGGCCGAGGAATTCGGTGAGACGGATCGCGAGGACGACGCATGCGTGATGATCGCGCGGATCGACGCGTAGCACCGGCACCGGCGACCACAGCGCCGGCGTCCTTCCCGACGGCCTCCGCAGATTTGACCTGCACCGCGGATTCCCGCACCCACGCCCCGGAGCAGCCGGGCGCGGAGCCTCGATCTCTGACTCTGAAGCGCAGATCTCCGAAGCGCAGATCTCTGAAGCGCAAGGGTCTGCTGCGGAACTGTCGTCGCGTCAGGGGCAGGAGCACCCGCCGTCCCGAACGGGCCCCGTCACACCGTTGAGCTCCTGCCCTTGGCGGGGCTCTTCGGCATGGCCTGCTGGATCTCCTCGCGCAGGTCCTCGATCCTGCCGTATCCGGCGTACTGCCCGGTCAGCCGGTACATCTCGCGGAGCCGGTCCCAGGTGCGGTGCGAGGAGGTCTCCCCCATCGACACCAGCGCGAGCCGGGCGTACCGGTCGGCCTGTTCCGGGTCGTCGGCGATGAAGCAGGCCGAGGCGAGGGAGATGTAGTCGAAGATCTTCGACCGCTGACGGCCGTTCTCCCGCAGCCGCAGCGCCTCCTTGGCGTGCCGCTGGGCAATGACGGCGGCGGAGGGGTCGTGCTCGGCGAAGGTGCGGAAGGCGAGGGCCTGCATGCCGTGGAGATCCGCCTCGTCGAACATCTGCATCCAACTCGGCGGCGGGACATCGCCCTTGTCCGAGACGAAGAGCTCCTCGGCCTCGCCCAGCGTGCGCCGCATCGCCTGGCCGCGCCCCATCGACGCCTGGGCCCACGCCTCGATGGTGTACAGCATCGCGCGGGTGCGCGGGAGGGTCTCCTCCCCGGAGCCGGACTTGGCCAGCTTCATCAGGTCCAGGGCGTCGTCCGGGCGGCCCAGGTGCACCATCTGCCGGGCGGCGCGGGAGAGCGCCTCGCCCGCCCGCGGCCGGTCGCCGCCCTCGCGGGCGGCGTGGGCCGCGATCACGAAGTACTTCTGCGCCGTGGGCTCCAGACCCACGTCGTGGGACATCCAGCCGGCGAGGACGGCGAGGTTGGCCGCCACCCCCCACAGCCGGCGCTGGAGATGGTCGGGGTGCCGGTAGGCGAGCATGCCGCCCACCTCGTTGAGCTGGCCGACCACCGCCTTGCGCTGCAGTCCGCCGCCGCGGGCGGCGTCCCAGGCCCGGAAGACTTCGACCGAGTGCTCCAGCGCCTCGATCTCCTGCGACCCCACGGGGGCCGCCTCGTACCGGTCGAAGGCCGCCGGATCGACGGTGGACGTGCCGCCCCCGACGCCGTCGGCGGCGAGGGACGGGTCGGTGTGGAGCCAGTCGTGCATGGCGCCGGTGAGTGCTGAGCCTGCGGCGAGCGCGGCGCCCGCGCCCACCAAGCCGCGTCGGTTGAGCATGAGGTCCATTCCCGTGAATTCGGTGAGGACCGCGGCGGTCCGTTCGGGCGCCCACGGCAGTCCCTCGGCGGACTGCCGTTTCCCTGCGCGTCCCTGTCGGTCGAGCCCGAGATCCTCGATGGTCACGACACGACCGAGTCGCTCGGTGAACAGGGATGCCAAAACCTGCGGCACGGGATCGCGCGGCACTTCGCCGGTATCGATCCAACGCCGCACCCGCGAGGTGTCGGTGGCCAGCTGCGGATGGCCCATGGCCGCCGCATGCCGGTTCACCAGCCTCGCGAGCTCGCCCTTGGACCAGCCGGCCAGGCCGAACAGGTCCGCGAGTCGGGTGTTGGGTTCCTTGGTCACGTCAAGCCCCCAGGTTCCTCGGCTGAGTTGACAGTAACCGGCCGTCATGGGCCGGGCGACTATTCGCCAGGGTTCGCCAGGGTGCGCCAGATGGTGTGCCACCCGCGGCCGGGTGTCCTGTAGGAACGCGCCTCCCCGGCCTGGCGGGCGGCCCGCATTCCCCAGGGTGCCGGCCGCCCTCGGGGCCGGGAGCGCAACAACTCGTCGGCACGCGAAGGGATCTGTCACGCCCATGTACGCAGCATCGTCCTCCGTGTCCGCCCCGCCCCGCCCGTACCGCCCGCAGCCGACCGGCAGCGGGCCGTATCTCGACCCGGCCCACGCCGCGACGGTCGGCGGCGGTCGGCCACGGCGGGCGCCTGGACCGGGCGCCCAACCGCTCAGCGGGAGAATCGACTTGTCCGGCCCCCAGGGCGCTCAGCTGCGCACGGTGATCGCTGCGGTGCACCGCATCTGTCCGGAGTTCAATCCGGTACAGGTGCTCCGGCGCAGCGGGCGGTCCGTACTACTGGTCGGGACGACGGGCCGCAGCAGCGCCGTCGCCAAGTGCTTACTCGACCACTCCCCCGCCTGGGCGGAGCGGTTCCGGCAGGAAATAGCGGCATACCGCGCGTTCGTCCGGCACCGCCCGCCCGTGCGGGTGCCCCGGCTGATCGCGGCGGACCCGGACAACTGCACGCTGGTGATCGAGCGCATGCCGGGGCGCGTGGCGTCCCTGCAGCGGCACCCGGCCGAGACACCGCCGCGCGCCGACGTACGGGCGGCGCTGGGCGCGATCTGCCGTGTCAACCAGTGGCGGCCGCCGGCCGGCCTGTTCGACGCCCCGGTCGACTACGCCAGCCGGATGACGCGCTACCACGAGCTGGGGCTGCTCACCGACCGCGACATGGGGGATCTGCAGAAGCTGCTGCACGGGCTGGCGCACGGCGCCGGGAAGCACGTCCCGACACAGTTCTGCCACGGCGACGCGCAGCTCTCCAATGTGCTGCTGTCCCCCGCGGGCGCCGTCCTCGTCGACTGGGAGCACGCCGGCTGGTATCTCCCGGGCTACGACCTGGCGACGCTCTGGTCGGTGCTCGGTGACGCACCGGTCGCCCGTCGGCAGATCAGCCAGCTGGCCCAGGCGGCCGGCCCGGCCGCTCGGGACGCCTTCCTGGTGAATCTGATGCTGGTGCTGACGCGGGAGATCCGCACCTACGAGACCGCCGTGCAGCGGACCATGCACGACCCGGCGCCGGCCGTGCAGGCTCCCGGCTCGACGGGTGAGGAGCAGCGGCTGCTGCTCCGTCGGCTGCACGACGACTGCGCCATGGCGCGCCGGGCCGTACGGGCGGCAGTCGGCACGCGCTGACCGAGTGGGGACGGTGGCCGACCCGGGTATCCGGGTCGGCCACCGTCCCCACTCCGGGGCCGGCACGCTCCCGGGACGCGACGGACCGGCGCGGGGTGAACCCTCTGGGCCGATCGGTCGAAATTCCCTGGTGCTCCGCGGCCCGGCTCCGGTCCGCTCCGCAGCCCCGCAACAGCCTCTCGGCCTTGTATTCCGTACCTCTGGCGCTCCTTCCAGGACATGCAAACTCCTCCGCCGCAGCGTGATTGACGGATCGTCTGACTAGCGATAGCTGTAGTCGGGTTCCACGCCATCCCCATCCCGTCTGCGCATCACCTGGCACGGTCCAGCCCGAGGAGGCTGCTGCATGCGAGGATCCGCTCACGAAGGCGCGAGAGGCACCCGGCGGCTCGGGGGGCGGGCGGTCGTCGCGACAGCCGGCGCCGCTCTGCTGATCCCCCTGGTCGCCGCCGCGCCGTCCGCCACCGCCGCCCGGCCCGACGCCTACTCCCTCGAGCAGGCGTTCACCGACGCGGCGCAGCGGTACCAGGTGCCCCGGAGCGTGCTGCTCGGGGTCTCCTACCTGCAGTCCCGGTGGGACAGCCACCACGGGGAGCCGTCCGTCTCCGGCGGCTACGGCCCCATGCATCTGACGGACGCCCGGACCGCGCTGGCGGAGGCCCCGCCCCTGGCGCACGCCGGCGAGGAGGATCCGCGTGGCGACGGTTCCCGGTCGCGCCGGGCCGTTCCCGAGCAGCCGGCCGAGGTTCCGGAGCCGTCGGAGGTGCCGGCCCGGCTGCGGACGCTCCAGCGGGCCGCCGAGCTGACGGATCTCGCCCCGCGCCGGCTCCGGGAGGACGACGCGGCCAACATCAGCGGTGGCGCGGCGCTGCTCGCCGCCGCCCAGGAGTCGCTCGGTCTGCCGCTCAGCGGGGATCCGGCGCAGTGGTACGCGGCCGTGGCCCGGTACTCCGGTGCCGACGACCGTGCCACGGCGGCCGGCTACGCCGACGATGTGTTCCAGGTGATCCGGCACGGCGAGCGGCGCACCACCGACAGCGGGCAGGAGGTCGCACTGCCCGGTGCGCCCGGGCTGGAGCCGGCCACCGAGCAGGCGCCGCGGCTGGGCCTGCGCGCCACGGCCGCGGGCAAGGCGGAGTGCCCGACCGCGGTGGCGTGCGAGTGGATTCCGGCCCCGTACAAGGAGTTCGGCGAGGGGAGCGAGCGGGACTACGGCAACCACGACAAGGCCGACCGGCCCCGCAGCCAGAAGATCGAGTACATCATCGTGCACGACACCGAGGGTCCGTGGGACGTGACGATCGACCTGATCAAGGATCCGACGTACGTCTCCTGGCAGTACAGCCTGCGTTCCTCGGACGGCCATGTCGCCCAGCACGTTCCGCTCAAGGACGTCGCCTGGCACTCGGGGAACTGGTTCGTGAACGCCAAGTCCATCGGTCTGGAGCACGAGGGCTTCCTCACCGCGCCCGACGCCTGGTACACGGAGGCGATGTACCGCGCCTCGGCCCGGCTGGTGCAGCATCTGGCGAAACGATTCGACATCCCGCTGGACCGGCAGCACATCCTGGGCCACGACAACGTCCCGGGCCCGACGGCGATGACGATTCCCGGGATGCACACCGACCCCGGTCCGTACTGGGACTGGGCGCACTACTTCGAGCTGCTGGGCGCCCCGCTGCGGTCGACCGCGGACGCGAAGGGCGGGCTGGTGACGATCCGGCCCGACTACGCCCGGAACAAGCCCGTCTACACCGGCTGCAAGAAGGACAGCAAGGAGAAGTGCCCGTCGCACGGCTCCGGCGCCGTCCGGCTGCACACCGCGCCGCGTGCGGACGCGCCGCTGGTCAAGGACATCGGGCTGCATCCGCCGAACGGTGACGACTCGACGACCGGGGTCAACGATCTCGGTGCGCGGGCCTCCACCGGCCAGCAGTTCGCGGTCGCCGAGCGGAAGGGCGACTGGACGGCGGTCTGGTACCTGGGCCAGAAGGCCTGGTTCCACAACCCGGCCAAGCAGCCGACGGCAGTGAACGCCAAGGGACGGGTCGCCACCCCGAAGGCGGGCCGGAAGACCGTCGAGGTGTTCGGGCGCGCGTACCCGGAGGCGGCTGCCTACCCGAAGGACATTCCCGTCCAGCCGCTGTCCGCGCTGCCGTACAAGCTGGGGGCCGGCGAGAAGTACGCCGTGGGCCCGAAGATCAGCGGTGAGTACTACTACGCCCCGACCTTCGACACCAAGGGCCACCGGGTGGTCCGGGGGAAGCAGAAGTACTACCAGATCCAGGCCGGCCACCGGGTGGCGTTCGTGAAGGCCGAGGACGTGACCGTGCGCCAGTCGGACCAGTAGCCCCGGCTCCCGCCGGGCTCGGGTGCCGCCCGCCCCGGGGGACGGCCCGTACGGTCTGTGCCGCCGCTCCGCCACCTGTGTGGGGCGGCGGCACCACTGTGGGCTCGGCTCGGCGCGGCTGCCTGTGGGCGGCTCCGCGTGGACAGCCGTGGCCCGCTCCGCGCGGACGGCCGAGCGGTCAGCTCTGCTGGAACATCTCCGCGGGCAGCGGCTTGAGCAGCTGGTACAGGTCGTCGGTGATCGGGCGGTCCCAGCTGGCGATGGTGACGAGCACGCCGTCGCTGCGGTCGAACTGGGCGCAGGAGATCCGGCTCTCCGAGAGCTTGATCCGCCGCACGATCAGCAGGTTGTCCTCGTGCATCACCGGGGTGTCCTCGGTCTCCACGACGTGCACCGGCTCCTCGTTGCCCAGCGCGGCGAGGAGCTGGGCCACCTCGAAGGGGGCCTGGTCCTCACCGAGTTCACGGGCCGGGGAGCCCGCGGGCAGATTGCCGATGATCATCGCCGGGCCGCGGCCGCCGAACAGGTCGTAGCGGAGGAAGACGCCCTGGCAGCTGCCGTCCGGGGCAGGCAGCAGGCCCGCGCCGAGATTGCCCGGCCAGTCACTGGGATCCATCGCGAGGACATCGAAGTCCGGCCCGGTGGGCGTGGCTGCGCTGCGGCGGCGGAGGAAGGACATGCCGACATGGTACGTGCCCGCCGACCGCGCGCGATCCGCACCGGGGCGCCGCCGGGAGCGTGCCGCGGTGCTCCGGGGAGCGCACACCGGCGGTCGGCCGGCCCGGTGCGGGGCCGCACGCCGGAGAGCGGCGGCGCCGGGGCCGGGACCGTCCGAACGGACCGCCCGAACAGCCCGGCGGCCCGTCAGCCGGACCGCCGTGGCGGTGGCGCGGCCGGTGACCGGTGTTCCTCCGTCACGGGCCCCACGAGTCCGGCTTCGTAGGCGAGGATCACCGCATGCGTACGGTTGTTCGCATTGAGCTTGGCCAGCAGGTTCCCCACGTGGGTCTTGACCGTCTCCAGGGCCACGGTCAGCCGGGTGGAGATCTGCTGGTTGGACAGCCCCTGGGCCATCAGGCGGACGATCTCGGTCTCACGGCCGGTGAGCGTCGCGGCACCTCCGGTGGCCGGGTCCCGGCGGACGAGCCGTGCGGGGGCCGGTGGCCGGACGGCACCGGGGAACAGCACGGAGTCACCGGTGGCGACCAGCCGGACGGCGTGCGCGATCTGCTGCGACGGGGCGCGCTTGCGGATGAACCCGCTGGCGCCGGCCCGCAGGGCGTCGTGGACGTGCTCGTCGTTCTCGAAGGTGGTGATCACGACGACCTTCGGCGGACGGGCCAGTTCCGCGTGCAGCCGGCGGATGGCCTCGATGCCGCCGACCCGGGGCATCCGGAGGTCCATCAGCACCACGTCGGGGCGCAGCTCGGTGACGAGCGGGAGCACCTCGTCGCCGTCGGCCGCCTCGCCCACGACGTCCAGGTCGGGCTTGGCCGACAGCAGGGTGCGCAGTCCGGTGCGGGTGAGTTCCTCGTCGTCGACGATCAGGACGGTCACCGGCCGTTCCTCGGCGGCGGCCTGCGCGACCGGGGTGCCGGTCACGGCGCGGGCCGCAGCGGCAGCCGTGCGACGAGCCGCCAGCGGCCTCCGCCGGACGGGTCCGGGTCGTCCACCGGTCCTGCGGTCACCTCGCCGCGCAGCAGCCGGACCCGTTCGGTGATGCCGGTGAGGCCGTGCCCGTGGCGTCCCGACGGCCGGCCCGCCGCCGTGGCGACGGGGTTGGTGAGCTCCACCTCCAGCAGGCCGCCGCGGACGGCGACCCGCAGGGTGAGGCCGGTCTGTCCGCCATGCCGTAACGCGTTGGTCAGGCCCTCCTGGATGATCCGGTACGCCTCCCGCGACACGGTGGCGGGGAGGCGGTCGAGGTCACCGGTGGTCTCGACGGTCAGCTCGGCGCCCGCCCGGCGGACGGTGCCGGTGAGTGCTCCGAGGTCGGTCAGTGTGCGCCGGGGTGCCGTGGGGGACGGTTCCGCGCGGAGGACGCCGAGGACGTGGTCGAGGTCGTCCAGCGCGGCGCGCGAGGTCTCCTCGATGCTGCTCAGGGCGCTGAGGGCGGCCTGTGGATCGCTGCCCAGGAGTTCCCTGGCGACGGCGGCCTGGATGGTGGCCGCGGTGAGGGTGTGTCCGATCGAGTCGTGCAACTCCTGTGCCAGCCGGTTGCGTTGGGCCTCCTGACGCATCCGCTCCTCGGCGGCGGCCAGCCGCTCGGCGGGCCGGAGATCCAACAGGGCCGGGGCGAGCAGCCGCAGCACCGCCGCTCCTCCGGCGGTGACACCACAGGCCGCCACCAGGCACCCGGCCGCGGCGCCCAGGGTCCACACTCCCTGCGGGCCCGCCGGCACCCGGACTTCGGTGCGGTGTATGTCGATGACACCTCCGCCGTCGAGCCAGACCGTGACGAAGGCGACCGCCGCGAAGACCAGCAGCCCGGTCACCGCGGTCACCATGGCGCCGAGCGCCATGTGCGGCACCAGCCAGGCCGAGGTCCGCAGCCGGTCGGCCCAGCGGGACCGCGGTGCCGCGGCCGGGGCGGGGAGTCCGGTCCCCAGCAGTCCGTTGGCCAGCCGCACGCTTCCCCGCCGGGCGGCGGCGGGCGCGCCCATGGCCACGATCACCGCGGCCGTGGCGAGGCAGCCGGCCGCCACTCCTGCCGGAGTGGGGCGGCCGAACGCCGCCAGGACGGCGGTCAGGGGCGGCAGGCTCAGTGCCGCCCCGAGGCACGCATGGAGCCAACTGCGGTACACGGCACCGCCGAACAGCGGTCGCATCATCGTCTGCACGCCGGAACAGTATGTCCGCGCCGGGAGGCGGCACCTCCCCCTGAAGAGCCAGACCGGGGCCCCCCGGTGAGCGGAGCTGGCACTTCCGCCCGACGCCCTTCGTCCGGCAAGCATTCTTACGGCGTGGCTTCGTCGGGCACTGCTTCACCCGGCACTGGCTTCATCCGGCACCGCTTTCAACCGTCGCCGCTTCGCCCGGCGCCTTCCCTCCCACGCCGCTTCGTCCGGTGGCTCCGGACCTTCGCGCCGGGGTTCTCCGCTGCGTCTTCCGTTCGGGCGCCCGGGGTGGCTCACCCCTCCCGCCCGGCCCCCGGCGCGGGGCCGCCGGTGCGGTCCCGGTGCCGCGCGTGGTGGCGGGCCACCCGGGCGCGGTTGCCGCAGGACGGCTTGCACCACTCCTGGCGGGGGTGGTCCTGGAGAAAGTAGCGCACGCAGCGCGGCGCCGGGCAGGCCCGCAGCCGCGCCCGGCCGGGCCCCGTCAGCAGGGCGACCGCGGCGAGGGCGAGAGCCGCGGCCACCCGGTCGGCGGGGGACGCGGGCGCGGCGGCGGTGGGTACGGCCACCGGTTCGCCGCCCTCCGGCCAGTCCAGGCGCGGCGCGGTGGGCACCCGCCCGGCGGCCCGGGCCAGGGTCTGCAGGGCGTCCTCGGCGGTGGGCAGCCGCCCTGCGTCGGCCCGGCTCGCGGGGCGCGGCGCCACGGCCCGCGCGAACAGCGCGCGCACCGCGGTGCGCACCTCCCGCACGGCGCTCAGCACGGTCTCGTCCGCGGTGACCGGGCCGGCGTCCAGGGCGGAGCGCAGCCGTTCCTCCCGGCCACGCAGCCACTGGGCCAGGCCGTCGACTGTTTCCAGGTCGTCGGTGACGCCGCCCGCACCGTCGTGCCGGATGGTGACCGCGAGTTCGAGTGCCAGCTGTTCCGTCATCGGGCTGATCATCATCGGGCTAATGCTAGCCTCACGATCAACCATTAGCCACGGAGGGGGATTTCATGTCCGATCTGCGGGAACTGCTGCGGGGGCTGGAGGTGTTCGCGGGCGATCCGCCCCGGTTCGATCCCGGGAGCGCGCCCGCCGGCCCGGACGGGCTGTTCGGTGAGTGGCTGCTGGGGGCGGTGAAGGCCGGCGTCCCGGCACCCCACGCCATGACGTTGTCCACGGCCGGCGCCGACGGCGCGCCGTCCGCCCGCGTCCTGATCCTGAAGAACGTGACCGCGGACGGCTGGCAGTTCGCCACCGACGCGGCCTCCGCCAAGGGCCGCGACCTCGCCGCCCGGCCGTACGCCGCGCTGACCTTCCACTGGCAGCCGCTCGCCCGGCAGGTCCGCGTCCGGGGTCCGGTGACCGCGGAGAGCCCGGAGCGCAGCGCCGCCGACTTCCTCGCCCGGAGTACCGCGGCCCGGGCGGAGTCCCTGCTGGGCAGGCAGAGCAGCCCGCTCGAGGACCTCACCGTCCGGGACCGGGCGGTGCGGGAGTCCCTGGCGCGACTGGAGCGGGACCCGGAACTCGTGGCTCCGGGCTGGACGCTGTACACCCTCCGGGCCGACGAGGTGGAGTTCTGGCAGGGCGACCGGGACCGCCGGCACACCCGGCTCGTCTACCGCCGCACCGGGTCCGACTGGCGCAAGGAGCTGCTGTGGCCGTGACACCCCCGCTGGATGCCGTGCTCGCCGCCCAGCGGCGGCTGGACGGGCTGCTGGACGGGCTCACCGACGCGGTGGTACGGGCGCCGAGCGCGCTGCCCGGCTGGTCGCGTGCGCATGTGCTGGCGCATCTCGAAGGGGTCGGCGCCGCGCTCGCGCGGCAGGCCCGGTACGCCACCCGGGGCGAGACGGTCGAGGTGTACGACGGCGGGCGGCCGGCCCGGGACGCCGCCATCGAGGCGGGTGCGGAGCGGTCCGCCGAGGATCTGCGGTGGGCTGTGCGGAGCATGCTTGGCTCGGCCGAGGAGGTCTGGTCGGGGCTCGGCCCCGAGCAGTGGCGGCTCCCGGTGCGCTACCGCGACGGCGAGGTGACGACCGCACTGCTGGCCTGGTGGCGTGAGGTGGAGATGCACACCGCCGACCTGCTGCTGGGGCACGGGCCGAACGGCTGGTCCCGCGCATTCTGTGCGCACGCCCTGGACTTCCTCGCGCCGCGGGCGCCCGAGGGCGGTCTGACGCTGGTGGCGGCCGACGGGCCCGAGGTGCGCACTCTGGGGACGGGCGAGCGGCCGGTCACCGTGCGCGGGGCGCTGACCGATCTGACGGCGTGGCTGGCGGGCCGGGTTCCGGAGGACCGGGTCGACGCGGAGCCGGGTCCGCTCCCCGAACTCCGGCCGTGGCCCTGACCGTCGGAATGTGCCGGTCCGCCCGCCCCGGCGGGTGGACCGGCGCCGTGCCGCGCCGCGGGGCCTCCCCTGC
>NZ_JBYITE010000047.1:0-57739 GCF_057709105.1 Streptomyces sp. bgisy100 | reverse complement strand
AACCCCCCACCCCTGCGCCCCCACCCCCTTGCGCTCACCCGGCCCTGCGGCCCCGGCTGCCGTCATGCCCGGACCGGGCCGGTGGCACCTCGCCCCTACGTTCATGCAGCCCTGCGGCCCGCCCCTCCGGATTACTGGACCGGTGGCGCCGCGCCCCTACGTTCACCCAGCCCTGTGGCCCACCCTCCGACGTCTGGACCAACTGGGCCGGTGGCACCGCGTCGGCACCTCCATGCCGCGTGTTCACCCCGTGCCGTTACGTCCGCCCGGTCCTGTAGTTCCACTCCCTGAGGCGGGGGCTGTCGGCTCGGCGCTGTGTTCGCCCGGTCCGGCGCCGCGTGGTGCGTTGCTGTGGGGTGAGGGGGATGTTGGGGGTGGGTACGGCGAAGGCCCCGCCGGGGGCGGGGCCTTCGGGGTGGGTGGGTCAGGAGTGCTTGCGGAGGCGGAAGGTGAGGCCGAGGGGCTCGTCCGTGAAGGGGTCGCCGTAGGTGTCGTCGGCCTCGCCCGGGGCGAAGTCCGTGGCCAGTACCTCGTCGGAGATCAGCGACCGGTGGTCGGTGAGGGCCTGGCGGACCTCGTCGTCCGCCGTCTCCCAGCGCAGGGCGATGCGGTCCGCGACGTCCAGGCCGCTGTTCTTGCGGGCCTCCTGGATCAGCCGGATCGCGTCGCGGGCCAGGCCCGCGCGGCGCAGTTCCGGGGTGATCTCCAGGTCGAGGGCGACGGTCGCGCCCGAGTCCGAGGCCACCGACCAGCCCTCGCGCGGGGTCTCGGTGATGATGACCTCCTCCGGGGAGAGGGACACCGTTTCGCCGTCGACCTCGACCGAGGCGGTGCCCTCGCGGAGGGCGACCGAGAGGGCGGCGGCGTCCGCGCCGGCGATGGCCTTGGCGACGGGCTGGGTGCCCTTGCCGAAGCGCTTGCCGAGGGCACGGAAGTTGGCCTTGGCGGTGGTGTCCACCAGGGAGCCGCCGACCTCGGAGAGCGCCGCCAGGCCGCTGACGTTGAGCTCCTCGGCGATCTGGGCGCGGAGTTCGGCGTCCAGGGCCTCGAAGCCCGACGCGGCGACGAGGGCGCGGGAGAGCGGCTGGCGGGTCTTCACACCCGACTCGGCACGCGTCGCACGCCCCAGCTCCACCAGGCGGCGCACCAGCACCATGTGCGAGGAGAGCGCCGGGTCGATCAGCGAGGTGTCCGCCGTCGGCCAGGTCGTGAGGTGGACGGAGTCGGGGGCGTCCGGGGTCACCGGGACGACCAGGTCCTGCCAGACGCGTTCGGTGATGAACGGCACCATCGGGGCCATCAGGCGGGTGATCGTCTCGATCGACTCGTGCAGCGTGCGGAGCGCGGCCGCGTCGCCCTGCCAGAAGCGGCGGCGGGACCGGCGCACGTACCAGTTCGACAGGTCGTCGACGAAGGCCGAGAGCAGCTTGCCCGCGCGCTGGGTGTCGTAGGACTCCAGGGCCTGGGTGACCTGCTCGGTGAGGGTGTTGAGCTCGCTCAGCAGCCAGCGGTCGAGCAGCGGACGGTCCGCGGGGGCCGGGTCCGCGGCGGACGGGGCCCAGCCGGAGGTGCGGGCGTACAGGGCCTGGAAGGCGACGGTGTTCCAGTAGGTGAGCAGCGTCTTGCGCACGACCTCCTGGATGGTGCCGTGGCCCACCCGGCGGGCGGCCCACGGGGAGCCGCCGGCCGCCATGAACCAGCGGACCGCGTCGGCGCCGTGCTCGTCCATCAGCGGGATCGGCTGGAGGATGTTGCCCAGGTGCTTGGACATCTTCCGGCCGTCCTCGGCGAGGATGTGGCCCAGGCAGACCACGTTCTCGTAGGACGACTTGTCGAAGACCAGGGTGCCGACCGCCATCAGCGTGTAGAACCAGCCGCGGGTCTGGTCGATGGCCTCGGAGATGAACTGCGCCGGGTACCGCTTCTCGAAGATCTCCTTGTTGCGGTACGGGTAGCCCCACTGCGCGAAGGGCATCGAGCCCGAGTCGTACCAGGCGTCGATGACCTCCGGGACCCGGGTCGCCTCCAGCGCGCAGCCGTCGGCGGAGCAGGTGAAGGTGATCTCGTCGATGTACGGACGGTGCGGGTCGAGCTCCGACTGGTCCGTGCCGGTGAGCTCGGAGAGCTCGGTGAGGGAGCCGACGCAGGTGAGGTGGTTCTCCTCGCAGCGCCAGATGGGCAGCGGGGTGCCCCAGTAGCGGTTCCGGGACAGCGCCCAGTCGATGTTGTTGTTGAGCCAGTCGCCGAACCGGCCGTGCTTCACGGCCTCCGGGTGCCAGTTGGTGCGCTCGTTCTCGCGCAGCAGGGCGTCCTTGACGGCCGTGGTGCGGATGTACCAGGACGGCTGGGCGTAGTAGAGCAGCGCGGTGTGGCAGCGCCAGCAGTGCGGGTAGCTGTGCTCGTACGGCAGGTGCCGGAAGAGCAGGCCGCGCTCGTCGAGGTCCTTGACCAGCGCTTCGTCGGCCTTCTTGAAGAACCGGCCGCCGACCAGCGGCACGCTCTCCTCGAAGGTGCCGTCCGGGAGGACCGGGTTGACCACCGGGAGGCCGTAGGAGCGGCAGACCTTGAGGTCGTCCTCACCGAAGGCGGGGGACTGGTGGACCAGGCCGGTGCCGTCGTCGGTGGTGACGTAGTCGGCGTTGACGACGAAGTGCGCGTTCTCGATCTCGACCAGGGCGAACGGGCGCTCGTAGGACCAGCGCTCCATCTCGGCGCCGGTGAAGCGCTGCCCGGTGGCCTCCCAGCCTTCGCCGAGGGCCTTCTCCAGCAGCGGCTCCGCGACGACCAGCTTCTCCTCGCCGTTCGTGGCGACGACGTAGGTCACCTCGGGGTGCGCGGCGACGGCGGTGTTGGAGACCAGGGTCCACGGGGTGGTCGTCCAGACCAGCAGTGCCGCCTCGCCCGCCAGCGGGCCCGAGGTGAGGGGGAAGCGGACGTAGACGGACGGGTCGACGACCGTCTCGTAGCCCTGCGCCAGCTCGTGGTCGGACAGGCCGGTGCCGCAGCGCGGGCACCAGGGGGCGACGCGGTGGTCCTGGACCAGCAGGCCCTTGCCGAAGATCTCCTTCAGCGACCACCAGACGCTCTCCACGTACTGCGGGTCCATGGTGCGGTAGGCGTCGTCCAGGTCGACCCAGTAGCCCATGCGCGTGGTGAGCTCGGCGAAGGCGTCGGTGTGCCGGGTCACCGACTCGCGGCACTTGGCGTTGAAGGCGGCGATGCCGTACGCCTCGATGTCCTTCTTGCCGTTGAAGCCGAGCTCCTTCTCCACGGCGAGCTCCACGGGCAGGCCGTGGCAGTCCCAGCCGGCCTTGCGGCCCACGTGGTAGCCCTGCATGGTGCGGAACCGGGGGAAGACGTCCTTGAAGACGCGGGCCTCGATGTGGTGGGCGCCGGGCATGCCGTTGGCGGTCGGCGGGCCCTCGTAGAACACCCACTCCGGGCGGCCCTCGGACTGTTCGAGGCTGCGGGCGAAGACCTTGTTCTCGCGCCAGAGGTCGAGCACGGCGTGCTCGAGGGCGGGCAGGTCGACCTGGGCGGGTACCTGGCGGTACTGCGGCGTCGTCATCGGGGGGTCTCTTCCTCCGGCGGACATGTCGGTTCCGTCGGAGGGACGAGAGCCCGGGGCTCCCGCGGTACCACCCTCCTTGGCCGTGGGCGGTGCCCCCGGCCCCCTCATTGGGACCGCGATGCCGGGTCTACTCGCTCCGCTGGGGAGCTTTCTTCCGGCGGCTCGGGGGTGATCTTCACGTCGCGCAGGCCCCCGGGCTCGCACCGTCCCCGGGTCGCTCATGGCTGCGTACGGCGCTACTCGTCCCCTTCCACGCCTTTCGCTGCGCCCAGTGTACGGGGAGTCGTCGACCGGGGCCGCCCCGTTTTCGGCCCGCCCGGGCCCGGCCGGGTGCGGGTGCGGTGTGACCCGGACGGCTCAGCGGGGACGCCGGTGCCTGCCGGGGCGGAGCGGGTGCGCGGGGCGGCGGGCGATTACCGGGCCGGGAGCGGGGCACAACGGTTGCAGGTCCGCCCTGTCCGCGCGGTTCGGCAGGTGCCGGGCCTCCCGAGGGCCCCGACCGGCGGCGTGCCCCGTTGCCGCGGGTCCGGAGTCGATTTATCGTCCCAGCACGATTCGCGTGCGAAATCACAGAATGTGAAGGGGCCGCGGCCATGGTGGCGAAGAAGACCGCCGTGAAGAAGACGGCGTCCGCCAGATCCGCCGGCGGTGCGTCCCGAAATTCACCGCCGAAGAAGAGCACCGTGAAGAAGTCCACCGTCCAGAAGACCGTGACGCCGCCGCAGGACGGGAAACCGGCCGCGGCGAAGAAGCGCACGGCCGGCTCGGTGAAACCGGCGCCGGACGAGAAGGCCCCGGCTCGGAAGGCCGCGGCCCGGAAGACGGCTGCCGGGAAGGCCGCGTCCGGCACGGCACCGGCGAGCAAGGCACCGGCGAGCAAGGCGGCGGCGGGCAGGACGGCCGGCAAGGCCGCGGCGGGCAAGCCCCCGGCCCGGAAGGCGCCGGCGAAAAAGGCGGCCACGGAAAAGGCCGCGGCGAAGAAGCCGGCGGCGAAGAAGTCGACGGCCGTAAAGACCGCCGCGGAGAAGGCCCCCGCGGCCCGCACGAGCCGGGCCACGAAGGCCGTACCGGCGAAGAAGGCCGGAAAGGCGGCGACCGCCGCCCGGAAACCCGCTGACACGACGGGAGCCAGGACGGTGGTTGCGAAGAAGGCACGGGGCGGGGCTTCGTCCGCCAAGTCCGCCAAGAAGGTCCCGGCCGCCGCGGCTGCCGCGGCGACGGCCGTGTCCCCGGCCCGCGCCGGAGCCGCCGGGCCCGGCGAGCTGCCGGTCCGGCCGGAGGAGGAGCCCTGGTCCGAGGAGGAGGTCGCGGAGGCCCGCGCCGAGCTCCAGAACGAGGCCCTTCGCCTCGGTGCCGAGATCATCGCTTCCGAGGAGGCGATCACCGGCCTGATGCGCGACTCCGGGGACGGCGCGGGCGACGACCAGGCCGACACCGGCACGAAGAACATCACCCGGGAACACGAGCTGGCTCTCGCCGCCAACGCCCGGGAGATGCTGGAGCAGACCGAGCGGGCCCTGGAACGCCTCGACGCGGGGACCTACGGGCTCTGCGAGTCCTGCGGGAACCCCATCGGCAAGGCGCGGATGCAGGCGTTCCCCCGCGCCACGCTCTGTGTCGAGTGCAAGCAGAAGCAGGAGCGCCACTGAACCGTCCGCGGGGGTGTGCCGTACTCTCGTCCTCAGCTCTACTCGGGCGGGGGACGTACCCCCGCACGGACAGATACTGAGGGACATACGTGGCAGAGGCGGAGCGGATCATCGGTACTCCAGGTTCCCAGGAGCCGGCGCCGGAGCAGGCCGAGGAGTCCGCACCCAGGGGGAAGCGGCGGATCGCGGTGCTGCTGGCGGTCGCCGCGACCGCCTACGCCCTGGATCTGTTCAGCAAGATGCTGGTGGTCGCGAAGCTGGAGCACCACGCGCCGGTGGAGATCGCGGGCGATCTGCTGCGGCTCGTGGCGATCCGCAACCCGGGTGCCGCCTTCGGTATCGGCCAGGCCCTCACCATCGTCTTCACCCTCATCGCGGCGACGGTGATCGTGGTGATCGCCCGGATCGCCCGGAAGCTGTACAGCGCCCCCTGGGCCATCGCGCTCGGCCTGCTGCTCGGCGGCGCCCTCGGGAACCTCACGGACCGGATCTTCCGGTCCCCGGGCTTCCTCCAGGGCGCTGTGGTGGACTTCATCGCGCCCGCGCACTTCGCGGTCTTCAACCTCGCCGACTCCGCGATCGTCTGCGGCGGGGCCCTGATCGTGATCCTCTCCTTCCGCGGCCTGGACCCGGACGGCACGGTCCACAAGGACTGACCAATCGGTTCACAAGGACTGACCGACGGTCCACGAGGACTGAGCAGGAGGACGGGCGTACGAACCGTCTCCGCCGGTCCGGCATACTCGTCCGGGTGAGTACCCTTCCCGAGATCCGCACGCTGCCCGTACCCGACGGCCTGGAGGGCGAGCGCGTCGACGCCGCGATCGCCCGGATGTTCGGCTTCTCCCGGACCAAGGCCGCCGAGCTCGCCGCCTCCGGGAAGGTCCAGATCGACGGCAGCCCGGCCGGCAAGTCCGACCGGGTGAGCGGTGGCGCCTGGCTGGAGGTGGAGCTGCCGCAGGCCGCCCCGCCGGTGCAGATCGTGGCCGAGCCCGTCGAGGGCATGGAGATCGTCCACGACGACGACGACATCGTCGTGATCATGAAGCCGGTCGGCGTCGCCGCCCACCCCAGCCCCGGCTGGACCGGCACGACCGTCATCGGCGGACTGGCCGCTGCCGGCTACCGGATCTCCACCTCCGGCGCGGCCGAGCGCCAGGGCATCGTGCACCGCCTCGACGTGGGCACCTCCGGGCTGATGGTCGTCGCCAAGTCCGAGCGTGCCTACAGCCTGCTCAAGCAGCAGTTCCGCGAGCGCACGGTCGACAAGCGCTACCAGGCCCTCGTCCAGGGCCACCCCGACCCGCTGAGCGGCACCATCGACGCCCCCATCGGCCGGCACCCGAACCACGACTACAAGTGGGCCGTCACCGCCGACGGCAAGCCGAGCGTCACCCACTACGACCTCATCGAGGCGTTCCGCGCCGCCAGCCTGCTCGACATCAAGCTGGAGACCGGCCGCACCCACCAGATCCGGGTGCACATGGCCGCCCACCGGCACCCCTGCGTCGGCGACCTCACCTACGGCGCGGACCCCACCCTCGCCAAGCGGCTGAAGCTCACCCGCCAGTGGCTGCACGCGGTCCGGCTCGGCTTCGAGCACCCCGCCGACGGGCGCTGGGTCGAGTTCGAGAGCGACTACCCCGAGGACCTGCGCAACGCCCTGGAGACCGTCCGCGCGGAGAGCGGATGACCTCGCCGCGCCCCTATGTGATCCGCGTCGCGGGCGAGGCCGACCGCGAGCGCTGCTTCGCCGTGCGCCGGGAGGTCTTCGTCCGCGAGCAGGGGGTCCCCGAGGAGGTGGAGCTGGACGCGTACGACGCGGACGCCGTCCATCTGCTCGCCGAGGGCCCCGACGGTCCGCTGGGCACCGCGCGCGTGCTGCACGGCCCGGCGGTGGACCGGAAGTACGGCGCCTCGGGTGTCGACGGGTCGGCCACCGCCGCCCTCGGCCGGCTCGCCGTGCGCGGCGCCGCCCGGGGCACGGGACTGGGCGCGGCGCTGGTCCGGGCCGTGGAGGAGCAGGCCCGGCTGCTCGGGCTCGGCGGCGTCCACCTGGAGGCCCAGACCTCCGCACTCGCCTTCTACGAGAAGCTCGGCTACACCGCCCACGGGCCGGTGTTCGACGAGGGCAGCGGCATACCCCACCAGGCGATGCACAAGCTGCTCTGACGACCCGATGGTGCAGGTCGTGGCAGGCTGGAGGCTCTGCCCGGCCGCCCGAACGACTGGAGCGACACCACCGTGGACCAGCTGGCCCTGCTGTTCGCCCTGCTGCTCGGGGCCGTGGTCACGGTGCCGCTCGGCGACCGGCTGGGGCTGCCGTCGCCGGTGCTGATGACGCTGGGCGGGATCGTCCTCGCCCTGCTGCCGTTCGTGCCGAACGTCGACATTCCGCCCGAGTTCATCCTGCCGCTCGTCCTGCCGCCGCTGCTCTACGCCTCGGTGCAGCGCACCTCCTGGCGACAGTTCACGGCCAACAAGCGGGCGATCTTCCTGCTCGCGGTGGCCCTGGTGTTCGTCACCACCGCGGCGGTCGCCGCGGTCGCGCAGGCCGTCGTCCCCGGGCTGCCGCTGGCCGCCGCCGTCGTGCTGGGCGCGCTGGTCGCCCCGCCCGACCCGATCGCGGCGACCGCCGTCGCCGGTTCGCTCGGGCTGCCCCGGCGCATGGTGTCGATCCTGGAGGGCGAGGGGCTGTTCAACGACGTCACCGCGATCGTGATCTACCACGCGGCGCTGGCGGCGGCCGTCGGCGGCAGCTTCTCGGCGCCGCGGGCCGCCGGCTCGCTGGTGCTCTCCGCGGTCGTGGCGGTGGCGGTCGGCCTCGCGCTGGGCTGGGTCGCCAACCACCTGATCGGGCTGCTCGGCGACGCGACCCTGCAGATCGGGCTCAGCCTGCTGGTGCCGTTCGTCTCCTACGTCCTGGCCGAGGAGCTCCACGGGTCCGGGGTGCTGGCCGTGCTCACCACCGCGCTGTTCCTCGCCGAGCGCACCGCCGACGCCGACGACGTCCTGGGACGGCTGGCCGGCAACACCTTCTGGGGCGTCGTCGACACCCTGGTCACCGGTGTCGCCTTCGGACTCATCGGCCTGGAGCTGCACAACCTGTTCGGTACCGCCTCCGGCCGCTGGGGCCAGCTGCTGGGTGCCAGCGCCGTCGTCGTCGGCGTCGTGGTGGGCGTCCGGCTGCTCTGGCTGCTGCCCGCCGCCTGGCTGGCCCGCCGGATGCACCGCCGCCGGGACATCGCCGAGGACATCCCGCTGACCTGGCGGGAGACCGTCGTCATGTGGTGGGCCGGGATGCGTGGGGTCGCCTCGGTCGCCCTGGCGCTCGCCATCCCGCTGACCGTCGACGGCGGCGCCCCGTTCCCCGCCCGCGAGGAGATCCTCTTCATCGCGTTCGCCGTGGTCATGGCCACCCTGGTGCTGCAGGGGCTGACCCTGCCGTGGCTGGTCAGACGGCTCGGTGTGCGGGCCGACACCGACGCCGAACGCGAGCACGAGCGCGTCCTCGCGCTGCGCGTCGCCAAGGCCGCCAAACGCCGGCTCCGGGAGATCGAGCAGGTGGAGGAGCTGCCGGAGGAGCTGTCCGAGCTGCTGCTGCGCCGGGCCCACGAGATCGGGGTGCGCATCTCCCCGGACATCATCGACGACGAGCGGCGGGAGACCCAGGAGAAGCGGATCGCGCGCGTCCGGCGGGTGCAGCGGATCCAGGCGGAGATGCTGTCCGCGGCCCGCCACGAGGTGCTGGCGGCGCGCAGCGAGCCGGGGGCGGACCCCGAGGTGGTGGACCGGGTGCTGCACGAACTCGATGTCCGCAGTCTCCGGGGGACGCCGCCGTAGACTGCGATTCGATCTTCCGAAGGAGGGGGCCGGTCGCATGGCGCGCACGGTGGTGATCAGCGGGGGCGGTACGGGCATCGGGCTGGCCACGGCGAGAGCGTTCGCCCGGGACGGCGACCGGGTGGTGCTGCTCGGGCGGCGGGCCGAGGTCCTCGAACAGGCCGCGGCCGCGGTGCCCGGTGCGGTCGCCCGCGCCGTGGACCTGACCGACCCGGGACAGACGCAGGAGGCGGCGCGGTTCATCTGCGAGCGCTTCGGCGCCGTGGACGTCCTGGTCAACAACGCGGGCGGGAACGGCGGCCTGGAGCCGCCGCCGGACACCGCCGATCCGCTGGCCGCCGTCGCCCACGACTGGACCGTCAACTTCCGGCTGAACGTGCACACCGCGGTGCTGCTGACCGAGGCGCTCCGCGACCACCTGGCCTCGCCGGGCGGGCGGGTGCTGTTCCTGAGCTCCATCGCCGCGCTCCGCGGCTCGGGCTCCCACCCCTACGCCTCCGCCAAGGCGGCCCTGCACCCGTACGCCCAGGCCCTCGCCCGGTCGCTGGGGCCGCGCGGCGTCACGGTGAACCTGGTCGCCCCCGGCTATGTCGAGGAGACGGGCTTCTTCGGCGGGGCCCTGCCCGACGAGCGGCACGACGCGCTGGTCGCCGAGACGCTCACCGGACGGGCCGGAACCCCCGGGGACGTGGCGGAGACGCTGCACTGGCTCGCCTCGGCGGCGGCCGGCCACATCACCGCCCAGGTGATTCAGGTCAACGGCGGCGCCGAGCGCGGCCGTTAGGGCCGGGGGACTCGAACAGCACGTCGTCCTGGGGTTCGCCGTCCCGAGGGGCGTCCTGGGGCGGCAGCACCGCCGGGGCGGTCGAGACCCGCGGCAGCGCGTACGGGTGCTCGTCCCGCAGCCAGGCGATCATCCGCTCCCGGACCTCGCAGCGCACCGTCCACAGCGAATCCGCGTCCCGCGCGGTGACCAGCGCCCGGACCTCCATCGTGGTCGGGCCGGTGTCGGTGACCACGAGCGTCCAGTCCCGCCCGTCCCAGGCCGGGCAGTCCTGCACGATCTCGTGCGCCTTCTCCCGCATGGCCTCCACCGGAGCGGTGTGGTCGAGCTGGAAGAAGACCGTGCCGGTCATCTGCGGCCCGCCGCGCGACCAGTTCTCGAACGGCTGGCTCGTGAAGTACGACACCGGCATGGTGATCCGGCGCTCGTCCCAGGTCTTCACGGTCAGGAAGGTCAGCGTGATCTCCTCGACCGTTCCCCACTCGTCGTCCACCACGACCGTGTCGCCTATCCGCACCATGTCGCCGAAGGCGATCTGCAGCCCGGCGAAGAGATTGCCCAGCGTGGACTGCGCGGCGATACCGGCGACGATGCCCAGCAGACCGGCCGACGCCAGCATCGAGGTCCCGACCGCACGCATCTCGGGGAAGGTCAGCAGCATCGCGGCCGCCGCCACCACACCGACGATCGCGGTGACCACCCGCTGGATCAGCGTGACCTGGGTGCGCACCCGGCGCACCCGGGCGGGGTCGCGGGTCGCCGTGGCGTAGCGGGAGTAGGTGGACTCCACGATCGCGGTGGCGATCCGTATCACCAGCCAGGCCGTCGCTCCGATCAGCACCAGGGTGAGCAGCTGCCCGATCGCGGCGGTGTGGTCCCGGGCCAGGTGGGCCTGGTCGTACGAACCGCGCAGCAGCGCCGCGCAGAGCACGAACTGGAAGGGGATGCGGCAACGGCGCAGCAGACCCCACAGCGGGGTCTCGGGGTGGCGGGCGTCGCTCCGGCGCAGGCCTTGGTCGACGAGCCAGCCGATCACCAGGGTGATCGCGATTGAGCCGCCGATCACGAGCAGCGGACGCAGCACGTCCTCCATGGACACCTCAGCTCCTTTCAACGCTTACGGCAGTCCGCGTACCCACGACCGTAGCTGGCACGATGTGAGAAGTGCGATACACCGAGAGCTAAGGGAAACCAGGTGCCGTCCTCCTCGACGATTGTTCTGTTCCACTCGGCCCATGGCCTGCGTCCGGCCGTCGGGGCGGCTGCCGACCGGCTCCGCGCCGCCGGGCACGAGGTCCATGTGCCCGACCTCTACGACGGGCGCACGGCCGACACGGTCGAGGAAGGCATGGCGATCAAGGACGAGATCGGCCAGGAGGAGCTGCTGCGGCGCGCCGTCACCGCCGTGGCGCCGCTCTCCGACCGCGGGCTGGTCTACGCGGGCTTCTCGCTCGGCGGCTCCATCGCCCAGAATCTCGCCCTGGCCGACGAGAAGGCCCGCGGCCTGCTGCTCCTGCACGGCACCTCCGACCTCGCCGACGACGCCGCGACCGACGAGCTGCCGGTCCAGCTGCACGTCGCCGACCCCGACCCGTTCGAGCCGCAGGACTGGCTGAACGCCTGGTACCTGCGGATGCGGCGGGCCGGGGCGGACGTGGAGGTCTACCGCTACCCGGGTGCCGGGCACATCTTCACCGATCCCGAGCTGCCGGACTACGACGCCGAGGCGGCGGAGTCGCTCTGGCCGGTGGCGCTGGCCTTCCTGGCGGAGCTCTGACCCGGAGCCCCGGGCGATACGGGCCGCCCCCGGCGGGCCGGCACGCGGAACGCCCCGCCGCACTGGGGGTGCGACGGGGCGTTCCCGGCTGCGTGCCGCGCGGGCGCTGGATCAGCTGGCGCGGTAGGCGTACCAGGACTGGGTCATCCGCTCGACCTGACCCGGGGTGAAGAGGGTCATGCACGAGTCGTACGTGTAGTCCATGAAGTTGCGGATCGGGTCGAGGCCCTCCGCGGCACAGGTGTCACGGCCGACCGGGCACGCGAACGCCGGGCTCGCCTCGGGGGCGGTGTCGGCGACGTAGTCGTTCGGCTCCGAGCAGCCGTCCTGGAAGGTGTGGTACAGGCCCATCCAGTGACCGACCTCGTGGGTGGCGGTGTCGCCCTCGTTGTAGTCCGCGGCCGAGCCGCCGGGCAGCGACTCGTCCAGGACGACGACGCCGTCCATCTTCGGGTCGTCCGGGTACCACTCGGGGAAGGTGGCCCAGCCGAGCAGACCGCCGCCGAGGCCCGCGGTGTAGATGTTGAGCGCGCTGGAGCCGCCCTTGCGGAGCTTGGTCTTCATGTCACGCTCGGCGGAGCCGTCCGGCTCCATGCCGTTGTACCACTCGGCGCTCTGGGTGTAGTCGGTCTTGACCAGCTTGAACTTGAACTGGCTGCCGGTGTTGCCGTCGCCCTTGCCGGCGAAGGCCTCGTTGAGGACCTTCATCTGGCCCTCGACGTCCGCGGCGCCGAGCTTGCCCTTGTCACCGTCGTGCACCACGTGGAAGTACACCGGGATCGTGGTCGACGCGGCCGCCTTGGCCGCCAGCAGCTTGCCCTGGGGCGACTTGCGGAGCTGGCCGACTCTTCGCTGCAGGTCTCTGTCCATGGCCTCGGCCTCGGAGGCGGAGACGTCGTTCGGCTCGTGTGCGGTGGCGCTGCCCAGCCCGCTCGCCGGGTCCGCCTTCCGCGCCGTCGCGCTCGGGGCGCTGCCGTCGGGGCACTTCTCGGCCTTGGTTCCGGAGGGGGCCTTGGCGTTCACGGCGCCGGCTGTGGGGGTCAGCGGGGTGAAGGCCAGGGCACCCGCCAGCAGGGCGGTGCCGATGAGACGTTGGCGAAGACGCGGGGATATTCGGGCCGTTGCGCGCATCTGGGCTCCTCGCGGACACGGTGTCAGGTGGGATTTCCGCCTGCCGTGCCGGGAGATTACGAGGCGGCGTGAGAGCTTCAGCAGGTCCTAACTGGCCCAATCAAACGTCTGGGGCAATTGGGGCGTTGGGGAGAGATCTACCGACACTCTGGGCACTGTGAGACACGTCCGTAACGCCCGAGGTGGCGGGAGAGAGTGGTGTGTCCCCAATCGTTCCGCGGAACACACCACTCCCAGCGACGGAGTCACGGTCCGGTATACGGAACGGGACTGGCCGGAAAACGGCGTTCAGCGAACGGGTTCGTGTACGCGCTCCACTTTCTGGGTGCCGGAGAGGGTGCGGTAGGAGCGCGTCCACTCCGACGTGGCGTTCCGGTCGGACTTGTCGGAGATCACGTAGTAGTCCATCTGGGTCCGCTCGGCGGTGACGTCGAGGACGCCGTAGCCGTGCGAGTCCATGTCCACCCACTTCACATGGCGGTTCGCGGCCCGGATGGCCGTCGCGGCGGCCAGCGACAGGGTGTGCGGGGCGACATGGAGGATCTCGTCGAGGTTGTCGGAGGTCACCGACGTCACCACGAACTCGGTCGCGGCGGAGGCGGACACCGGGTACGTCGCGGCCTTGACCGGCACATCGGTGGCCCAGGCCATGTGGATGTCACCGGTGAGGAAGACCGTATTGCTGATCGACCGGTCGCGCAGATGGGCGAGCAGTTCACGCCGGTCGTCGGTGTAGCCGTCCCACTGGTCGACGTTGATCGCCAGCCCCTCCTTGGGCAGCCCCATCAGCTCGGCGAGCGGCCCGAGCAGGTGCGCCGGGAGGGAGCCGAAGGCCACCGGGGAGATCATCACCGAGGTGCCGACGAGCTTCCAGGGGGCGTCGGAGGAGGCCAGGCCCGCCTTCAGCCAGTCGAGCTGGGCGCGGCCGGTGATCGTCCGGTTGGGGTCGTCCACCCCGCCGTTGCCGATCTTCGACGGCTCCGAGCGGAACGAGCGCAGGTCGAGCAGGTGCAGATCGGCGAGCTTGCCGAAGCGCAGCCGCCGGTAGGTGGTGCCGGAGGTCGAGGTCCGCACCGGCATCCACTCGAAGTAGGCCTGCTTGGCGGCGGCCACGCGCTGGGCCCAGTCGCCCTCGGCGCCCGGGGTGTGGTTCTCCGCGCCGCCGGACCAGGCGTCGTTGGCGAACTCGTGGTCGTCCCAGATCGCCACGACCGGGTGGGCGGCCTGGAGCTGCTGGAGGTCGGGGTCGGTCTTGTACGCGCCGTGCCGGATGCGGTAGTCGGCCAGGGTGGTGATCTCGTGGGTGGGGGAGTGCGGGCGCACCACGTACTTGGGCTCCGGGTAGATCCCGGTCGCGTACTCGTAGATGTAGTCGCCGAGATGGAGGACCGCGTCGAGGTCGGTGCGCGCGGCGAGGTGGCGGTACGCGGAGAAGTAGCCGGACTCCCAGTTGGCGCAGGAGACCACGCCGAACCGCGGGGCGTGCGAGGCGTCGTCGTGCGCGGGGGTGGTGCGGGTCCGGCCCACGGCGGAGTGCACCCCGTCGACGGTGAAGCGGAACCAGTACGGGGTGGCGGGGCGCAGCCCGCGCACATCGGCCTTGACGGTGTGGTCGGAGGCGGCCTTCGCGGTCGTGGTGCCGTTCGCCACGACCTTGCTGAACCCCTTGTCCTCGGCGACCTCCCAGCGCACCGCGACATCCGGGCCCTTGCCGGAGCCGGGCACGGCGTCGGGGGTGGGGGTCACCCGGGTCCACAGGAGGACGCCGTCGGGCAGCGGGTCACCGGAGGCGACACCGTGCAGGAAGGCGGGGGCCGCCCCGGCTGCCGTCGCCTGGGGGGCGGTGGCCAGCGGTATGAGGGCGGCGGAGACGGCCGCGGCTTTGACGACCGTGCGGCGTGAGGTGGTGTCAGGAAGAAGATCGGTCACGGCCGATCACATTACTGGCTAGTACTGCAAACAGGTGGGTAGAAATCATAAGTTTGCCCACCTGTCACCGAACGGTCGGACGGTGGCCGGGCGGTGGGGGCGGGGCGCTCGTCCGCGCCTCGGGCGGCAGGCCATTCCGGGGGCCGGCCGCGGGAGATTTCCGGGGGTCCGGAGGGCCGCGGTGCCGGCGGGCGGCCCGCCAAAGCCGCGGCCCCGTCCGGCGGTTGCCGGAACATCCCGGGCAACCGCCGGACGGGGCCGGCGAGTCATGTGCGGCATCCGGTGGGCGGTACCGCGGGGAGACCTCCCCGCCGGCCGGTGCCCGCCGGATGCCGTTCCGCTACTTCTTGTCCGCCTTCTTGTAGGCGTAGTCGAACTGCTCCGGCGTCGTGATGGGGGTCCTCGGGTCGCCGCCAGGGGCCAGCATCTTCGTCCCGTTGAGCTTGAAGCTCGGGGTGCCGGAGATGTCCTTCACGCCCTTGAACTTGGCCGACATCTTCAGTGCCCACGGGTCGTAGGTCCCGTTCTTGAGGGCCTTCTTGAAGGACGCGTTGTCCTTCAGCGCCGGCACCTCCTGGGCGATCTTGATCAGACGGCTGTCCTTGCCGAAGGCGTCGTCCTGCTCCGACGGGTGGTTGTCCGGGGAGAAGAGCGCCTTCTTGTAGTCCAGGAACGCTTCCGGGCTGACGTTCACGGCCGCCCCCAGCGCGCTGAGCGCGTTCTTGGAGCCGGTGCCGGGGATGCCGTCGTCGATGAAGGTGCCGATGGTGAACGACAGCTTGTACTTGCCGTCCTCCATCTCCTTGCGGACCTTCTCGCCCGTGCTCTGCTCGAAGGTCGCGCAGACGGGGCACCGCGGGTCCTCGAACACCTCCACCGTCTTCTTGGCGTCCTTCTTGCCGATGATGATGTCGGTGCCGTTCTTGCCCGAGGTGTTGGCGGGGGCGACGAACTTCTTCTTCTTGGGGCCCGACTGCCAGCCGGCGGCGCTCGCGCTGTCGCTGCCGTTGCTGCTGTTCATCTTGGTGACGGCCACGCCGATCCCGGCGGCTATGCCCAGCACGGCGACGATCGAGGTGCCGACGATCAGCTGTCGGCGGATCTTGTCCTTCTTCGCCTGGCGCTCGCGCTCCGCGCGCATGCGCTCGCGGGCCGCCTGCTTGTTGGCCTGGCTGTTGCGGTTGCTCATCGTGGTGTTCCTGCTCCGTCGTCGGAATGAAAAGAGGGACTGCTGTGCCGGGTGAGGCTTCAGGGAGCCACCGGGCACGGCGGTCCGCGCCGTCCGACGGAGTGGGCGAGCATCGGGTGCGTACGGGCCGTGGGCAGCGGCGCGACCGGCCGGAGCCGGGCACGGGCCGGTACGTCGCCCGCCAGCACCGAGGCGACCGCGATCAGCAGCGGCCGGAAGGTGAGCGTGGCGACGGCCCGCAGCAGCCGGGCGAGAGCGGCCTCGCCGCGCCGGAGCCAGGCCGCCGCGACGAGACCCACCGCGACATGGACGGCCAGCAGCAGCCAGGGCAGCGCCGGATCGACGGCGACGTGCGGCATCCCCGCGCCGGCGTCGCGGCCCGTCATCCGGGCCAGCGGGGTGCCGAAGTCGCCGCCGCTGCACAGCAGATCCACCCCGACCGAACGCAGCGGCCCGGCGACCGGGCCGCCCGCCCGGCCGTAACAGGCGTGCTGGCCGGTGGTGAACACGGTGTCCGCGGCGAGCTCCAGGGGGATCAGCAGTGCGGCGATCCGTACGAAGCCGCGCTCCCGGCCGGCCAGGGCGTACGCGATCGCGTACACGCCGGCGGTGAGCGCGGCGACGGTCGTCACCGGCAGTGGCACACCGGACAGCAGGACGTGCGAGGCAGCGGACAGGGTCACGCAGAGCGCTGTGAACAGCGCCGCGCGCAGTGCCCTGAGCCGTGCCCCTGATATGTCCATCGCCGGAGAGTGTGCCATGAGCGCGGCTAAGCGGTGCCTAAAGGATCGCACTTCGTCCGGCGCTCCGGCTCCCACCGGCCTCCGAGCACGGGACGGTGCCGTCCGTTTGCGGCAGATCTTGTGGCCTGTCGCATTCAAGGTCCTCGCCCGCCTCGAGGTGGAGGAGCCGTGCCGGCGGGCCCAACGAGACTCGGGTGGGCGCACCACGAGGGGCGCCCACCCGATATCGATCACCGGTGAACCGATCGGCCGGGGTGACCGAGTCGGTTACTGCCGGTTACGACTTGCCGTACTTGGTGGCGCAGTAGCGGTCACCCTGGAGGCAGATCTTGATGCCCACCCGCAGGCCGTTGGGGATGTTCAGCTTCTTGCGCACGCACGCATTGCCGGAGCTCTTGTCCGTGACCGGAATCCAGTAGGACCCGGCCCTGCTGCTCCAGCCGATGTGGCCGCTGGCGGTCAGGCCGTCCGCCCTGTTGTCGCAGACGGTGAAGGTGTCGTTGCTCGCGTGGTAGCCCGCGGCTCCCCCGTTGAACGGGTCGGTTGTCTTGACGAAGGCGTTGGTGCCGGCCGAAGCGGGGCTGCTGACCAGCAGGACTGCGGCAGCGGCTGCGCCGAACGACGCCGCCAGGCCTTTGGTGCTCAGTTTCATGCTTCCCCCAGTTTTGTTGTGTCAATTGGTCGCATATGCGAGGAAGTTCAGAGCCTCCTCGCGGCGCTCTGCGATCTTTCTTCATCTAAATGCGCGATGTCAAGCGTTAGCGGGTTGGGGGTGACCGCAACTCGAGGACGCATTACGTATGGGTGCTTTGTGTTGGTGTGGGGGGGGCTAGATGCAAGGAGGGCCGACGACCTTTGTGGTCGCCGGCCCTCGTGTCATGCCTGGACGGAACTCCGGTCCGTGGGAGATCGACTGTTCATGACCCCCCTTGCCTGCCCGTGCCGGGTTGCCGCGCGTTCGGTCCCGGCGCCCCGGGGTCGAATCGCCTCACACCCCCGGAATCCGGCCGTTGCGGAACAGGTCGACGAAGGTCTGGTGGTCGGCCCGGGCCTGCGCGCCGTAGGAGTGCGCGAAGTCCGTCAGCAGCCGCACGAAGCCCTCCTCGTCGGCCGCGATCGCCGCGTCGATGGCGCGCTCCGTGGAGAACGGGACCAGCGAGTGGCCGCTCTCGTCGTCCGCCGCCGCGTGCATGGTGGCGGTGGCCCGCCCCAGGTCGGCCACGACCTCGGCGATCTCGGCCGGATCGTCGATGTCGGACCAGTCCAGGTCGACGGCGTACGGCGAGACCTCGGCGACCAGCTGCCCCGCCCCGTCCAGCTCGGTCCAGCCCAGCCACGGGTCGGCGTGGTCCTGCAGGGCGCGCTGCGAGATGACCGTGCGGTGCCCCTCGTGCCGGAAGTAGGAGCGCACCGCCTCGTCGGTGATGTGCCGGGACACCGCCGGGGTCTGCGCCTGCTTCATGTAGATCACGACGTCGTTCTCCAGGGCGTCGCTGTTGCCCTCGAGAAGGATGTTGTACGAGGGCAGGCCCGCGCTGCCGATCCCGATGCCGCGGCGGCCGACGACGTCCTTGACCCGGTAGGAGTCCGGGCGGGTCAGGCTGGACTCCGGGAGGGTCTCCAGGTAGCCGTCGAAGGCGGCGAGCACCTTGTAGCGGGTGGCCGCGTCCAGCTCGATCGTGCCCCCGCCGGGGGTGAAGCGGCGCTCGAAGTCCCGGATCTCGGTCATCGAGTCCAGCAGCCCGAAACGGGTGACGGAGCGCGCCACCCGCAGTGCGTCGAGCAGCGGGCCCTCGGCGGTGTCGAGGGTGAAGGGCGGCACCTCGTCGTCCTTGGCGCCGGTGGCCAGGGCGTGGATCCGCTCGCGGTAGGCGGTGGCGTAGGTGCGGACCAGGTCGGTGATCATCTCGTCGCTGAGGGCCTTGGTGTAGCCGATCAGGGCGACGGAGGCGGCGAAGCGCTTCAGGTCCCAGGTGAAGGGGCCGACGTACGCCTCGTCGAAGTCGTTGACGTTGAAGACCAGCCGGCCGTTGGCATCCATGTAGGTGCCGAAGTTCTCGGCGTGGAGATCACCGTGGATCCAGACGCGGGAGGTCCGGTCGTCGAGGAACGGACCGCCCTCGCCGTCCTTCAGATCGTTGTAGAACAGGCAGGCCGTGCCGCGGTAGAACGCGAAGGCCGAGGCCGCCATCTTCCGGAACTTGACCCGGAAGGCGGCCGGGTCGGCGGCGAGCAGCTGCCCGAAGGCGGTGTCGAAGACGGCGAGGATCTCCTCGCCGCGCTGCTCGGCCTGGGCGGCCGGGGCCTGCTGGGACGACATCGCGGTACGCCTCCTGGTGCGTGGCGGGTGGGACGGACGGTCCGCCGCCGGGCGCTGCGGCACGGCACACGGACCATCAACAGGTGCAACGGGCGAGGCTACCGCCGAGTGCCCGCTCCGGGGGTGAGACCGGCGCTGTGTCCCCTTCGCTGTCGGTGCGGAGTCGTAGACTTCCTAGCCGTCGCCCGTCCTGTTCTCCGACCCTCGCTGGAGGTCCTCCGCCGTGGCCAAGCCGCCTTTCACGCACCTGCACGTCCACACCCAGTACTCGCTGCTGGACGGTGCCGCGCGGCTCAAGGACATGTTCAAGGCGTGCAACGAAATGGACATGACCCATATCGCGATGACGGACCACGGAAACCTGCACGGAGCGTACGACTTCTTCCAGCAGGCGACCGCGGCCGGCGTCACGCCGATCATCGGGATCGAGGCGTACGTCGCCCCCGAGTCCCGGCGGAACAAGCGGCGCATCCAGTGGGGCCAGCCGTACCAGAAGCGGGACGATGTGTCCGGTTCCGGTGGATACACGCACAAGACCATCTGGGCGGCGAACAGCACCGGACTGCACAACCTCTTCCGGCTCTCCTCCGACGCCTACAAGGAGGGCTGGCTGACGAAGTGGCCCCGGATGGACAAAGAGGTCATCGCCGAGCACGCCGAGGGCCTGATCGCGTCCACCGGCTGCCCGTCCGGCGAGGTGCAGACCAGGCTCCGGCTCGGCCAGGACGAGGAGGCCCTGAAGGCCGCCGCCGAGTACCAGGAGATCTTCGGCAAGGAGCGGTACTTCCTGGAGCTGATGGACCACGGCATCGAGATCGAGCGCCGGGTCCGGGACGGTCTGCTGGAGATCGGCAAGAAGCTCGGCATCCCGCCGCTGGTCACCAATGACTCGCACTACACCTACTCGCACGAGTCGAGCGCCCACGACGCGCTGCTGTGCATCCAGACCGGTAAGAACCTCTCCGACCCGGACCGCTTCCGGTTCGACGGCACCGGTTACTACCTCAAGTCCACCGACGAGATGTACGCCGTCGACTCCTCCGACGCCTGGCAGGAGGGCTGCGCCAACACCCTGCTGGTGGCGCAGCAGATCGACACCGACGGCTGGTTCGACAAGCGCGACCTGATGCCGCGCTTCGACGTACCCGAGGGCTACACCGAGGTCACCTGGTTCCGCGAGGAGGTCAAGCGGGGCATGGCCCGCCGCTTCCCCGGCGGGGTGCCCGAGGACCGGCAGTCGCTGGTCGAGTACGAGATGGACATCATCATCCAGATGGGGTTCCCCGGGTACTTCCTCGTCGTCGCCGACTTCATCATGTGGGCGAAGAACAACGGGATCGCGGTGGGCCCGGGCCGTGGCTCCGCGGCCGGTTCGATCGTCTCGTACGCCATGGGCATCACCGACCTCGACCCGATCGAGCACGGGCTGATCTTCGAGCGGTTCCTCAACCCCGAGCGCGTCTCCATGCCCGATGTCGACATCGACTTCGACGAGCGCCGGCGCTCCGAGGTGATCCGGTACGTCACCGAGAAGTACGGCGCCGACAAGGTCTGCATGATCGGTACCTACGGCACCATCAAGGCCAAGAACGCGATCAAGGACTCCGCGCGGGTGCTGGGGTACCCGTACGCGATGGGCGACCGGCTCACCAAGGCCATGCCCGCGGACGTCCTCGGCAAGGGCATCTCGCTCTCCGGCATCACCGACTCCTCGCATCCCCGCTACAGCGAGGCGGGCGAGATCCGGGGGATGTACGAGAACGAGCCGGACGTCAAGAAGGTCATCGACACCGCGCGCGGCGTGGAGGGCCTGGTCCGGCAGATGGGTGTGCACGCCGCGGGCGTGATCATGTCCAGCGAGACGCTCACCGACCACATCCCGGTCTGGGTGCGGCACTCCGACGGCGTCACCATCACCCAGTGGGACTACCCCACCTGTGAGTCGCTCGGCCTGCTCAAGATGGACTTCCTGGGCCTGCGGAACCTCACCATCATGGACGACGCGGTCAAGATGGTCCGCGCCAACAAGGGCATCGACCTCAAACTGCTCGACCTGCCGCTGGACGACCCCACGACCTACGAACTGCTCTGCCGTGGTGACACCCTCGGCGTCTTCCAGTTCGACGGCGGCCCCATGCGCTCCCTGCTGCGCATGATGAAGCCCGACAACTTCGAGGACATTTCCGCGGTCTCGGCCCTGTACCGGCCGGGCCCGATGGGCATGAACTCGCACATCAACTACGCCCTGCGGAAGAACGGCCAGCAGGAGATCACCCCGATCCACCCCGAGCTCGAGGAGCCCCTGAAGGAGGTCCTCGACATCACCCACGGCCTCATCGTGTACCAGGAGCAGGTGCAGAAGGCCGCCCAGGTGCTCGCGGGCTACTCGCTCGGCCAGGCCGACCTGCTGCGCCGGGCGATGGGCAAGAAGAAGAAGGAAGTCCTCGACGCCGAGTTCGTCAACTTCCAGAAGGGCGCGCGGGACAAGGGCTTCTCGGACGAGGCCATCCAGGCCGTGTGGGACGTGCTGGTCCCGTTCGCCGGATACGCGTTCAACAAGGCGCACTCCTCGGCGTACGGGCTGGTCACCTACTGGACCGCCTACCTCAAGGCCAACTACCCGGCCGAGTACATGTCGGCGCTGCTCACCTCGGTGCGCGACGACAAGGACAAGTCGGCGATCTACCTCAACGAGTGCCGCCGCATGGGCATCAAGGTGCTCCCGCCCAACGTCAACGAGTCCGAGGCGAACTTCGCCGCCCAGGGCGACGACGTCATCCTGTTCGGTCTGACCGCGGTGCGGAACGTCGGTCAGAACGTGGTCGACTCGATCATCCGCTGCCGCAAGTCGAAGGGGAAGTACACCTCGTTCCCCGACTTCCTGGACAAGGTCGAGGCCGTCGTCTGCAACAAGCGGACCGTCGAATCGCTGATCAAGGCGGGCGCCTTCGACGAGATGGGCCACACCCGCAAGGGGCTCACCGCGCACTACGAGCCGATGATCGACAACGTGGTCCAGGTCAAGCGCAAGGAGGCCGAGGGCCAGTTCGACCTCTTCGGCGGCATGGGCGACGACTCGGCGGACGACGGCCCCGGCTTCGGGCTCGACGTCGAGTTCTCCGACATCGAGTGGGACAAGGCGTATCTGCTGGCGCAGGAGCGCGAGATGCTCGGCCTCTACGTCTCCGACCACCCGCTGTTCGGCATCGAGCACGTGCTGAACGACAAGGCCGACGCGGCGATCTCCCAGCTCACCGGAGGTGAGCACTCCGACGGCGCGATCGTGACCATCGGCGGCATCATCTCCGGTCTGCAGCGGAAGATGACCAAGCAGGGCAACGCCTGGGCCATCGCCACCGTCGAGGACCTGGCGGGCTCGATCGACTGCATGTTCTTCCCCGCCACCTACCAGCTGGTGTCGACCCAGCTCGTCGAGGACACGGTCGTCTTCGTCAAGGGGCGCCTGGACAAGCGGGAGGACGTCCCCCGGCTCGTCGCCATGGAGCTGATGGTCCCCGACCTGTCGGAGGCCTCCGCCAACGCGCCGGTGACGATCACTATTCCGACGGTGAAGGTCACCCCGCCGCTGGTGGAGAAGCTCGGTGAGGTCCTCACCCACCACCGGGGCTCCACCGAGGTGCGGATCCGCCTCCAGGGGGCCCGCAAGACCACCGTGCTCCGGCTCGACCGGCACCGGGTCACCGCCGATCCGGCGCTCTTCGGCGATCTCAAGGTGCTGCTCGGACCGGCCTGCCTGGCCGGCTGAGGACCGCGCGGGCATTTCGTTCCCGCCGTCGTCCCCGAGTCGGCCGTGGCCCGTCGTGCTGGGGCCGGTCCGCCGGACGGCGCGTTGTCGGCGACCCGTCCGCCGGGGCCCTGCCGGAAGGGCCCGCCCCGATGCAACGACGCGGATGCAACGGCGCGGAGACAGGGAAGCCGGCCCGGAACTCGACGACGCGGACGCAGACGCTGAGACAACGAAGGGGCGCGCCCGGTATGGGGCGCGCCCCCTTGTGCGTCCTCGCGTCCGGCGCCGGAGGTCAGTTGTGGCCGAAGCGCTTCTGGCTCTTCCGGCTGGGCATGTCCGCCGGGGTCGGCTGCGGCTGCCGGTCCTGGGCGTCGGCGGGGCCGCCCGCCTGCTGCTCGCCGCCCTCCGCGGCACCGCCGCGCTGCGGCTCCCGGCGGCGTTCTCGGTTCTTGTTCCTGGCCATGATCGTGCCTCCTGTCGGGGGATCTCTGGACCTGGCCTGCGGCCCGGCGGGACGCCGGGGGCTGCTGAGGGGGCCTTGCGCCGTGCCCGCCCGGGGCGACGCTCATTGCGCAAGGACCCCTTCGCGCATCCACGCTCGCACGCCCCGACAATGAACGCATGTCGGACAATTACCCTGAGTGAAAAGGGCCGCTGGGCCTGCCGGACCCCGATCCGCCACGCCGATGATCGAGTTCCCACTGATAAGGCCCGCGGGGTCGGGCAGACTCGAAGGAAAACCCAGCATTGCCGTTACCGGGGGCGACGGACTCACGAAAGAGGGTGCAACGTGGACCGCTGCGTCGTCCTGGTGGACGCCGGCTACCTGTTGGGCGCCGCCGCGAGCCTCCTCGCCGGGGAACCCGCCCGGTCCCGGATCACGGTGGACCACGCCGCGCTCATCCAGGGGCTGCGGGAGCGCGCCGAGGCCGACACCGAACGCCCCCTGCTGCGCATCTACTGGTTCGACGGCGCCCCCGACCGCGTGCCGCAGCCGGACCACCGCAGGCTGCGTGTCATGCCTCGGGTGACCGTCCGGCTGGGCGCCCTGACCCGCAGCGACGGCCGCTGGGCGCAGAAGGGCGTCGACGCCGCCATGCACGCCGAACTCACCGAACTCGCCCGCAACCGGGCCTGTTCCGACATCGTGCTGGTCACCGGCGACGGCGATCTGCTGCCCGGGCTGATGGACGCCAAGGAGCACGGCGTCGCCGTCCACCTGTGGGCCGTCCAGGCCGCCGACGGCGACTACAACCAGTCCGAGGACCTCGTCGCCGAGGCCGACGAGCGCCGCGTCCTGGACCGGGAGTGGATCACCCGGGCCGTCCGCGCCAAGGACCTCTACGGCGGCTGCCCCACGCAGCCCGCCCCCGGCCCGGAGATCGCCGCGATCCTCTCCGCGCCGCTGCCCGAGGCCGCCGCCTCCGGCAGCCGGGCCGGCGCCGTCGAGGCGCCCTCCGTCAACGGCTCCTCGGCCGGAGCGCCCTCCGCCGCGCCCCCGTCCCCCGGTCCGCACATGGCCGAGCCCGCCGGAGTACGGGGCGTACCCACCCCCAAGGACCTGGCCGGGCTCGGCCGCGCCCACGCCGGTCAGGCCGCGCACCCGCCCCAGCAGCCCACCGGGGCCACCCTGCGCTGGTCCTCCGACAAGGGCTGGGTCGAACGCGGCGGCCCGGCCGAATCCCCCGAGAGCGCCGCCCTCCCCACCCTCGCCCAGCTCACCAGCGCCGAGCAGCGCTGGGCGGACCGCGAGGAGGACATCACCGCCGTCAGCGGCGACCCCTTCGAGGTGGGGCAGGTCTTCGCCCGGCGCTGGACCGAGCGGCTGTCCACCGGATCCCACCTCCAGCAGGTCTCCCGGGAGTACCCGCGGATCCCGCACCGGATCGACGGCGAGCTGCTCCGCTACGCCGCGCGCTTCGGCCTGCTCGCCCACAAGGACGACCAGATCGACGAGCACGACCGCTACGCGATCCGCGCGGGATTCTGGCGCGAGGTCGACACGCGCACCGCCGCGGACCGCGGCGCGCCCGGGGACTGAAACCCGCACGGGGCGGACGAATCGCCCCCGACGGCCGGAGCGCCGGTCCGGACGCGTACCCTCAATGCTCGTGAGGACGGGCACAGCACAGGCAGGGCACGGCAACGGGGCCGGAGCGGCGGACGCCGCGCCCGCGTGCTCGGTGCGCGGCTTGATCAAGACCTATCCCGCGGCGCGGGCCCGCCGGGGCCGGCCCGCCGCTCCGGCCGTCCGCGCCAGCGACGGCATCACCCTCGACATCCACCGCGGCGAGATCTTCGGTCTGCTCGGTCCGAACGGGGCCGGCAAGTCCACCCTCGTCCGCCAGCTCACCGGACTGATGCGGCCCGACGAGGGCACCGTCCGGGTGCTCGGCCACGACCTGGTCCGGCACCCCGACCGGGCCGCGCGGCTGGTCGGCTACCTCGGGCAGGAGTCCAGCGCCCTCGACGAGCTGACGGTCGCGCTCGCGGCCGAGACCACCGGGCGGCTGCGCGGCCTGGACAGCCGCTCGGCCCGCGCCGAACGGGACGCCGTCCTGGAGGAGCTGGGCCTCACCGAGATCGCCGGCCGTCCGCTCAAGAAGCTCTCCGGCGGTCAGCGGCGGCTCGCGTGCTTCGCCGCTGCCCTGGTGGGCGAACGCCCGGTGCTCGTCCTGGACGAGCCGACGACCGGCATGGACCCCGTCGCCCGGCGGGCCGTCTGGGCCGCCGTGGACCGGCGGCGGGCCGAGCGCGGCGCGACCGTGCTGCTCGTCACCCACAACGTCATCGAGGCGGAGACCGTCCTCGACCGGGTCGCGGTGCTGGAGCGCGGCAAGGTCATCGCCTGCGACACACCGGGCGGGCTCAAGGCCCTCGTCGCCGACGAGGTGCGGCTGGAGCTGGTCTGGCGGGACCGCGCCCCGCTGGAGGTGCCCGAGGTGGCCGCGCTGCGGGCGTCCGCGCGGGAGGCGGGCCGCCGCTGGGTGCTGCGGCTCTCCACCGACGAGGCACGGGCCGCCGTGGCCGCCGTCACCGGGGGTTCGGCGTTCGCGGCACTCGACGATTTCACCCTCGTCACGCCCAGCCTGGAGGATGTCTACCTGGCGCTGGGCGGCCGCACGGAAGGCCTGGTGAAGGGATGACCGGCGCCGTCGCCCGTGCCGTCCGGCAGACCGCAAGGAACAGGAGCAGCGCAACGTGAGTGTCGTGCCTGCGGAGGCCGTGTCCGTCCGGGCGCGGGCGGGGAGGGCGTCGTCCGACGACAGCGGCGCCGTGCCGCTCGGGTCGCGCGCCCGGCTGCTGCCCGCGCTGGCCGCCGTCTACCGGGCCCAGCTGTCCCGGGCCCGGGTGGCCCGGATCCCGCTGCTCTTCGTGGCCACCTTCCAGAGCGTCGGGATCATGGTGCTGATGCGCGGTGTGGTCGACGGCGGCGCCGAGGCCCGGGCGGTCGTCGCCGGGTCCAGCGTGCTGGTGGTGGCCTTCGTCGCGCTCAACCTGCTCGCCCAGTACTTCGGCCAGCTCCGCGCGAGCGGCGGCCTCGACCACTACGCCACCCTCCCGGTGCCGCCCGCCGCGGTGGTGCTCGGCGCGGCGGGCGCGTACGCCTCGTTCACCGTGCCCGGGACGGTCGTCACGGCGGTGGTGGGCAGCGCGCTCTTCCAGCTGCCGCTGACGAACCTCTGGGTGCTGGCCGCGGTGATCCCGCTCGCCGGAGCCGCCCTGGCCGGTCTCGGCGCCGCTCTCGGCCTGCTCGCGCCGCGCCAGGAACTCGCCACGCTGCTTGGGCAGTTGGGGATGTCCGCGGCGCTCCTCCTCGGGGTGCTGCCCGCCACCCACCTGCCCGGCCCGGTGATGTGGGTCCGGGATCTCCTGCCCTCCACCTACGGAGTCGAGGCGCTGGCCCGGGCCTTCGACGCGCAGCCGGACTGGGCGGCCGTCGGCGGCGATCTCGCCGTCTGCGCGGCCGTGGGAGTGGCCTCGCTGGCCGTCGCCACCTGGGCCTACCGCCGGGCGGCCGTCCGGTGACCCGCCCGGACCTCCCTCCTGCGACGCCCGCCACCCCTCCGGCCTGGCACGATGGCGGTGTGAGCGCACCGATGACACCGCATGAACCACCCCCGCCCGGCGGTTGGCACCCGCCGGAGACCGGCGTCGGCGGACCGGACGGTTCCGCGGACGCGGAACCGCTGGGAACCGAGGTGCGGCGGGCCGCGCTCGTCGCCCTGGGCCTCGCCGTCGCCGGCGTCCTGCTGGGGCTGCTCTGGCTCTGGCTGGCGCCCCGCATCCCGCTCTTCACGGACGGCAAGGCCGTCTACGTCAAGAACCCCGAGAGCGAGGAAGCGATCGGCGCGGACGGCACGTTCGTGCTGCTCGGCCTGGGGTTCGGCGCGCTGAGCGCCCTTGTGGTCTTCTGGCTCTTCCGGCGCGGCGGCATCCCGCTCGTGGTGGGGATGGCGGTCGGCGGACTGCTCGGCTCCGTCGTCGCCTGGCAGCTGGGCGCCTGGCTCGGCCCGGCGGACGCCGTCGAACAGGCCCGGGCGCTCGGCAAGGGCGCCGTCTTCGACTCCCCACTGGAGCTGCAGGCGAAGGGCGCGCTGCTGGCGTGGCCGATCGCCGGCGCACTGGTGCACCTGGCGATGACCGCACTGTTCGGGCCGCGTGACCCGGAGCCCACGCACCCGATGGGGTACTGAGCCCGATGGGGTACTGAGGCCCTGCCCTCCGGACCGCCGGGCGGCGCGCACCCGTGCCCGGCCCGGCGGCCGGGCACGGGCATCGTGGGCCGTCCACGGCCCGTTTCCGTCATCGCTGCCGGTGCCCGGCGATGCCCGCGGCCGGCGCGCAGCCCCGGCGAAGTCCGCGGCCCGGGCCCCGCGCCCCGGTGATGCCTGAGGCCCGGGCCCCGCGCCCCGGTGATGCCTGCGGCCCGGCGATGCTGAGGCTCGGCCCCGCCCTTACGCAGGACGGGGTCAGTACAGCTCGGGACGTGTCAGTCGCGGCCGATCGGCGCGGTCACGGCCTCCGTGAGGGCCGCGAGGTCGGCGGGGGAGAGCTCGATCTCCAGGCCCCGGCGGCCCGCCGAGACGCAGACCGTGGCGTGCTCCGCGGCGGAGGCGTCCAGCACCGTCGGCAGCTTCCGCCGCTGCCCCAGGGGCGAGATGCCGCCCCGGACGTAGCCGGTGGCCCGCTCGGCCGCCGCCGGGTCCGCCATCACCGCCCGCTTGCCGCCCGCCGCCGACGCCAGCGCCTTCAGGTCGAGCGACCCGGCGACCGGCACGATCGCCACCGTCAGCGCGCCGTCGACCTCCGCGAGCAGGGTCTTGAACACCCGCGTCGGCTCCACGCCCATCGCCTGTGCCGCCTCCTCGCCGTACGAGGGGGCGGCGGGGTCGTGCTCGTAGGAGTGCACCGTGAACTCCCGGCCCGCCGCGGTCAGGGCGACGGTGGCGGGGGTGCCGCCCGACTGCTTCTGCTTCTTCTTCGCCACGGTGCGGGCGCCTCCGTTCGGTCGGGCCGGTCGTTCGGGTGGGTCGTTCGGGTGGGTCGTTCGGGTCGGGCCGTCGGTCGGCCGGGCCGGTCGCTCAGCCGTCGTTCAGTGGGGGTCCGGCGGTGCGGCCGGGCCGGTGGTGCGGCCGTCGTTCAGTGGGGCCCGGTGGTGCGGCCGCGGTTCAGTTGGGGCTGGTCGGCTTGCGGGTCAGATCCGCCGCGGGCAGTGACGGGATGTTGCGGATCATGGAGCTCTCCGCGCGCAGCATCCGCAGCTCCTTCCGCAGCCGCTCCGCGGTGTCGGGTGCCTCCAGCAGCTCCTGCTTGGCCGGGGTGTCGAGCACCGCCGCCGCGGCGACCAGGTACGACAGCACCGACGGCTCGTCCGGCAGCTCCTGCTCGGTGCTCAGCGACCGCTCGTTCGCCCCGGCCAGCCGCTTCTGGTACGTGCGGAAGGCCCGCAGGACGCCGGAGGCGAGCGCGCCCGCGCCCTCGCCCTGTTCCTCGGGGACCGACTCCAACTCGCCCACCAGATAAGGGCCCGAGGCGTCCACCGACGTCAGCCGGAACCGGGTGGTGCCGGTGGCCAGGACGTCGAAGCCGCCGTCCTCCTTCTCCCGGATGGTGGCCGCGTCCGCGACGCAGCCGATCCGGTGGAAGGCCTGGATCGGGTCCTCCCCGAAGCCTGCCGCCGGGCCGCGCTCCGGCAGCGCGGTGGCGTCCGGCATGCCCGGAGCGCTGGGGGCGACTTCACGGCCGTCGCGGATCGCCACCACCGCGAACCGGCGCGGCGCGTCCTCGTCGAGTTTCAACAGGTCGCGCATCATGGCGCGATACCGCTCCTCGAAGATGTTCAGCGGCAGGACGAGGCCCGGGAACAGCACCGAGTTCAGCGGGAAGAGCGGCAGGCGTGCGATGGTCACAACGGCCAAGCCTAAGGGGTCCTTGCACTGGGCCCGCCCGGGTCGCGCGGTCCGGTGCCGCACCTCGCCGCGTGGCCGAACAGTCCTGGTGGCTCCGCTGCCAGGACGCTCGGGTGCCATGCGACGCACGGCACCGGACCCGCGACCTCATCGGACGCGCACAGCGCAGGGACCCCCTAATGGCCGGGGCCGTCGGCGCTGCCGGGCCGCCGTCGCAGCGGCAGCGTCGTGGCCAGCTGGATCCGGACACCGTCGCGCAGATCGAGGAACTGGCCGAGGGGATCGTTGGAGACATGGCTCCAGGGAAACGCGGTCGCGAACGGGCCGATCCGGCGGAACTCCTCCAGTGCCTCGGCCCAGCGGCCCCGGGCGACGAGGGCGTAGGCGAGCAGGTTGCGGACCTCGGCCGGCCAGGGGTCGCCGGACGCGTAGCGGGCGGACAGCCCGATGGCCCGGTCGGTGGCGGCGTCGATCCAGTCGTCGGTCGAGGCGCCGTCCCACGGCACGTCACCCGGACCGTCCGCTTCCCACGAGCCGTCCGCATCACCCGGACCGCCGGCCCCACCCGGACCGCCGGCGCCACCCGGGCCACCCGGGCCACCCGGGCCCTCCGCGCCACCCGGCCCGGCTGGGTCGCCCGCGCCGGGACCGCCGTCCGTCGGGCCGTCCCTGTCACCGTCGCCGTCGTGCCAGCTCCCCGGCACTCCGCTTCCCGGAACCCCGCCCGTCGGCACTCCGCTCACCGGGTCCGCCCACCGCGCGCCGGCCGGTCCGGGCTCCGGCCGTGCCGCGGTCGCGGACCGGAACCACGCGGAGCGCAGCCACGCTTCACCGTCCCCGCCGGTGTCCGGGCAGCACCCGGCCGCCGTGGTCTCGATCCGGCCGCCCGGCGCGGCCCCCTCCCCGGCCAGCACCGGGAACGCCGCCCGGAGCGGCAGCGCGTGCAGCAGGGAGCCCGGCAGCGCCTGCTCCGCCGCCCGTTCGGCGAACGCGAAGCCGGCCGCCGACGAGCCGGACCACTGGAGCGCCGCGACATGGCAGCCGTAGTGGTGCGGCGACCGCGAGACGGCCTCCTTCCACAGCACCTCGAAGTCCGCGCGCGCCGCGTCGGTGCCGCGGGCGTGGTCCAGCGCGATCCGCCAGGGCACCGGGTCGCGGGGACCGGCCTCGGCGGCGGCGTCGATGAGCGGTGCGGCCTGCCGCAGCTCCGCCGCGCGGCACGGCCGCCGCCACGCCTCCCGGACGGCCAGCTCCGCCCGCAGGAGTAACGCGTCCGGGTCGCGCGGCGCGGCGGCCACCCAGTCCGTCAGCCAGTCGGACCGGGACTGGGCGAACACCGCCAGCCGGCCCGCGTAGCGGTCGCGGGACTCCCACTCACCGGCCTCCCGGGTGGCGGCGAGCAGGGCGGCGGCCGCCCGGTGGTCGCCGCGGGCGGCGTCGGCGACGGCAGGGGCGAGCCGTTCGTCGGGCGCGTCGAGCAGCACCTCGTCGTCCGGCGTCAGACCGGCGGCCAGCGCCGGTGTGTGGCGGATCATGCGCGCAGTACTGATCAGGGCGCGGAGGAAGACCATGGAGCCTCCGGCTGTAGGCGGCAGGACTCACGCCGCTCATTTATTGAAACCGCAGGTCGGAGCCGTGTCAGCGCGATTGGGTGACGCTTCGATATCAGCAGAAAGGTTGCCCGCGGAATGGCCAAGGCCGGGTAAAAGTCACCCGAACGTGGCCGCCTCCCACCGGCAGGGGTGAAGCCTTCTCCCGGTAGGAGTGAAAGGGGCCGTGATCCGCAACCGGACCGGGCACCCCCGCCCTCAACTGCGCCGCAGCAGCCGCGACGCCCCCGCCGCCACCGTCGTGGCCAGGATCCAGCCGAGCACGATCAGCATCGCCGCCGCCCACTGGTACCGCCCCTCCGGCTTCCAGTAGCTGTCCTGCCCGAGGTCGATCACCGGCAGCAGCAGGTCCAGGGCGTACAGCGCGGCGTTCCAGTGCGGCGACTCGCCGTGCTTGAGCTCCCCGGGCGGATGCCGCGCGAACAGCAGCGCCCCGCAGGCCCAGAGCACCGCCATCCAGACCGTCGCCCGCCCCGGCTTGTAGCCGTAGGCCACCGTCCAGTCCTGGAGGTATCCCCACGCCTTCCCGGCCGGCGGGAGGGTCTCCCGGCGCCTGCGCTGCTTGGCCAGCAGCACCTGCCGCGCCTCGGCGTCCTCTCCGCAGGCCCGCAGCGCGTTCGACAGCTGCTCGTACGGCTCGGGGGCGTACTCCGGGGTCGCCGCCGCCACCCACTCCAGCCGCCGGGCCAGCGGGAAGTGGCCGCGCGGGATCAGGGTCTCGTAGGAGAACCCGGCCATCGACAGCCCGCCCGGACCCGGCCAACTGGTCGACTTGTCGACCAGGTTGACGATCCGGGCGCCGGAGAGCACCACCCGGCCGCGCGCCGGCCGCTCGCCCAGGAACCGCAGTTCCGGCGTCTGGATGCGGCGCAGCGACACCTCCTGGTCGGCCTCCAGGACGAACCGCGCCTGATAGAAGTCGACCGCGTCCCCGAACCGCCCGTCGTCCAGCCGGACGCCGCCCTCGCACTCGAAGCGCTGCATCCGGGTCCCGCGCATCGGGGTGTTGGTGATCCCGTACGGCGGTGTCGAGCCGGTGGTGAACGGCGAGCTGCTCAGCCCCGCCGCCGTCATGTACAGGGTGCGCTCCACCGTCAGCTGCGGGGCGTTCAGCGCCCACCGCCCGTACGGATTGCGCAGCCGGCTGCCGCGCAGGCTCAGCGACACGCCGATCTGCGCCCCGCGCATGCTGATCTCGCCGAAGGCCTCGATCATCTCGGCCTGGAGGTCCTGGGCGATGGTCAGCCCGTCGGCCGCCAGCGCGCGCCCTTTGCGGTCCTTGTGCACCGTGAGCTGGTTGAGCAGCAGATCGGTCCCGATGTGCGCGTCGGTGAGCCGGATGCCGTTGCGGACGGTGCAGCGCGGCAGATGGAGATCGCCCTCGGTGGCCAGCCGGGCCCCCTCCAGCCGGGGTATGGAACAGCTGACCAGGCGCAGCGTCGAGAAGCGGCACTCCGGCAGCAGCACCTGCCGCTCGAAGCGGCAGCCCTGCAGCTCGACGTAGGGCTCCACGGTGCCGCCGGACAGGTCCAGGGTCCCGGTGATGTACGCGCCGGTCAGCTTGAGCGAGGCCACCCGGCCGGGCTGGGCGGCCGGGCCGGAGAGCAGCAGCAGCGCGATCACCCGGGCCCGGACGCTGCGGTCGGGCCCCCAGGGGTGCCCGCCGTTCGGATCGTCGTAGAGGGGATTGCGGGTGCGAAGATCGTGTGTGCTGCCGTTGCGGAACGCCTGCCACATGCCCCACTCCGCAGTGGTCAGCTCAAGTCCCGCCGGTGGCTCGCCGTTGTCTGGCACGGACACCTCCGCACCCCTTCCTGCGCCGCACGGCCGGTCCGGCTCGTACAAGCTCCCTATTCCCATTCCGTAACGGGCTGAACGCTAGCGGTCAGGAGTTACGGGACGATCAAGACCTGCCTCGTATCAGCCACTGATACGGGCGGCCGGGCCGCGGACCGCGTCTGAGACAATTGACCGCGTGCTGCAATCACTCCCCATGGCCCGAATCGATCTGCGCGGCGACGCCCTCCCCGACGGCGCCGCTCTGCGCGATCTCCTGCCCCGCGCCGAGTTCGACGTCGAGGCGGCGCTGGAGAAGGTGCGCCCGATCTGCGACGACGTGCGCCATCGCGGCACCGCGGCACTGATCGACTACGCGCAGCGGTTCGACGGCGTGGCGATCGAGCGGGTGCGGGTTCCGGCCGAGGCGCTCACCCGCGCCCTGGCGGAGCTGGACCCGCAGGTCCGCGCGGCCCTGGAGGAGTCCATCCGGCGGGCCCGGCTGGTCCACCGCGAGCAGCGGCGCACCGACCACACCACCCGGGTCGTCCCCGGCGGCACTGTCACCGAGCGCTGGGTGCCGGTGGAGCGGGTCGGCCTGTACGTCCCGGGCGGCCTCGCCGTCTACCCGTCGTCCGTGGTGATGAACGTGGTCCCGGCCCAGGAGGCCGGCGTCGAGGGCATCGCGGTGACCTCCCCGCCGCAGCGGGAGTTCGGCGGCCTGCCGCACCCCACGATCCTCGCCGCCTGCGCCCTGCTCGGCGTCGACGAGGTGTACGCCGCGGGCGGCGCCCAGGCGATCGCGATGTTCGCCTACGGCACTGAGGAGTGCCGGCCGGTCAACCTGGTCACCGGCCCCGGCAACATCTATGTCGCCGCCGCGAAGCGCCTGCTCAAGGGCCGGATCGGCATCGACGCCGAGGCCGGGCCGACCGAGATCGCCGTCCTCGCCGACGCCACCGCCGACCCGGTGCACGTCGCCGCCGACCTGATCAGCCAGGCCGAGCACGACACGATGGCCGCCGCCGTCCTGGTCACCGACTCCGTCGCGCTGGCCGAAGCCGTCGAGACCGAGCTGCGGACCCAGGTCGCCGCCACGAAGCACCGCGAGCGGATCGCCGAGGCCCTGGCGGGCCGGCAGTCCGCGATCGTGCTGGTCGACGGGGTGGACGAGGGGCTGCGGGTGGTCGACGCCTACGCCGCCGAGCACCTGGAGATCCAGACCGCAGACGCCGCCGCGGTCGCCGCCCGGGTGCGCAACGCCGGCGCGATCTTCGTCGGCCCCTACGCCCCGGTGTCGCTCGGCGACTACTGCGCCGGCAGCAACCACGTGCTGCCCACCGGCGGCTGCGCCTGCCACTCCTCCGGCCTGTCCGTGCAGTCCTTCCTGCGCGGCATCCACGTCGTGGACTACACCCGCGACGCCCTCGCCGAGATCACCCCGCTCGTGGTGACCCTCGCCGAGGCCGAGGACCTGCCCGCGCACGGCGCGGCCCTCAAGGCACGTTTCACCGACAAGCCCGGTGCCGGGGGCGAGCCCGGCACCGCCCGTGACGGAGAGGTTCCGCAAGCCAAGTGACCGGGATCGACGACCTGCCCATCCGGGACGAGCTGCGCGGCAAGTCCCCGTACGGAGCGCCGCAGCTCGACGTACCCGTACGCCTGAACACCAACGAGAACCCCTACCCGCTCCCCGAGCCGCTGGTGCGGCGCATCGGCGAGCGGGTCACCGAGGCCGCCCGGCACCTCAACCGCTACCCCGACCGGGACGCGGTCGAGCTGCGCACGGCGCTCGCCGCCTACCTCACCCGCACCGCGGGGCACCCAGTGGAAGCCGCCAACGTCTGGGCCGCCAACGGCTCCAACGAGGTGCTCCAGCAGCTGCTCCAGACCTTCGGCGGCCCCGGCCGCACGGCGATCGGCTTCGAGCCCTCGTACTCGATGCACGCGCTGATCTCCCGCGGCACCGGCACCGGCTGGATCTCCGGGCCCCGGAACGACGACTTCACCATCGACGTCGACGCCGCGGTCCGGACCATCGGCGAGCAGCGGCCCGACGTGGTCTTCATCTGCTCCCCGAACAACCCGACCGGCACCGCCGTCGACGCCCGGACCGTGCTCGCCCTGTACGAGGCGGCGCAGGCCGCGAAGCCCTCGCTGGTCGTGGTGGACGAGGCCTACGGCGAATTCAGCCACGGCGAATCGCTGCTGCCGCTGATCGAGGGCCGCCCGAACCTCGTCGTCAGCCGCACCATGTCCAAGGCCTTCGGCGCCGCCGGACTGCGGCTCGGCTACCTCGCCGCCCACCCGGCGGTCGTCGACGCCGTGCAGCTGGTCCGGCTGCCGTACCACCTGTCGGCCGTCACCCAGGCCACCGCGCTCGCGGCGCTCGAACACACCGATACCCTGCTGGGGTACGTCGAGCAGCTCAAGACCGAGCGTGACCGGCTGGTCACCGAGCTCCGGGCGATGGGCTGCGAGGTCACCGACTCGGACGCGAACTTCGTCCAGTTCGGCGCATTCGACGACGCACACGCCGCCTGGCAGGCCCTGCTCGACCACGGTGTGCTGGTCCGTGACAACGGAGTCCCCGGACGGCTGAGGGTCACCGCGGGCACCCCCGCCGAGAACGACGCGTTCCTCGACGCCGTACGCGCGGTGATCAAGGAACGCAGCACGAAGGAGAACCGATGAGCCGTGTCGGCCGCGTGGAGCGCGCCACCAAGGAGACCTCCGTCCTCGTCGAGGTCGATCTCGACGGCACCGGAAAGGTCGATGTGTCGACCGGTGTCGGCTTCTACGACCACATGCTCGACCAGCTCGGCCGCCACGGCCTCTTCGACCTCACCGTGAAGACCGACGGCGACCTGCACATCGACAGCCACCACACCATCGAGGACACCGCCCTCGCCCTCGGCGCCGCCTTCAAGCAGGCCCTCGGCGACAAGGCCGGCATCTACCGGTTCGGCAACTGCACCGTCCCGCTGGACGAGTCCCTCGCCCAGGTCACCGTCGACCTCTCCGGCCGCCCCTACCTGGTGCACACCGAGCCGGAGAAGATGGCGCCGATGATCGGTGAGTACGACACCACCATGACCCGGCACATCCTGGAGTCGTTCGTCGCGCAGGCGCAGATCGCCCTGCACGTCCACGTGCCGTACGGGCGCAACGCCCACCACATCGTCGAGTGCCAGTTCAAGGCCCTCGCCCGCGCGCTCCGCTACGCCTGCGAGCGGGACCCGCGCGCCGCCGGAATCATCCCCTCGACCAAGGGCGCTCTGTGAACACCCTCTCGACCGTCCTCATCATCGTCGGTCTGTTCCTGCTCGGCGGCGTCTACTCCTTCGCCAAGCAGAAGCTGCCCAAGGGCGTCATCGTGCTCCTCGGCCTCGCCTCGGCGATGTGCCTGGTCGCCGGTGTGATGCGGCTCCAGGGGGTGTGGGCATGACCGGGACCGCGAAGAGCGTCGTCGTCTTCGACTACGGCTTCGGCAACGTCCGCTCCGCCGAGCGCGCCCTCGCCCGGGCCGGCGCCGACGTCGAGATCACCCGCGACTACGACAAGGCCATGGCCGCCGACGGACTGCTCGTCCCCGGCGTCGGAGCCTTCGCCGCCTGCATGGCGGGCCTCAAGGAGGCCCGCGGGGACTGGGTCATCGGCCGGCGTCTTGCCGGCGGCCGCCCCGTGATGGGCATCTGCGTCGGCATGCAGATCCTCTTCGCCCGCGGCATCGAGCACGGCATCGAGACCGACGGGCTGGACGAGTGGCCCGGCACCGTCGAGCCGCTGCGCGCCCCCGTCGTCCCGCACATGGGCTGGAACACCGTGAAGCCCGCCGAGGGCTCCCGGCTCTTCGCCGGCCTCGACGCCGAGAGCCGCTACTACTTCGTGCACTCCTACGCCGTGCGCGACTGGGACTTCGAGACGGGGAACGCCGCCCTGCGCGCCCCCCGGGTCACCTGGTCCACCCATGGCGAACCGTTCGTCGCGGCCGTCGAGAACGGCCCGCTGTGCGCCACCCAGTTCCACCCCGAGAAGTCCGGCGACGCCGGCGCGCAGCTCCTGCGCAACTGGCTCGACACGCTATGACCTCCGGCGCCCGCAGCGGATCCGCCGGCCCCCACGGCGCACCAGCCGGGGCCGGCCGGGCCGTGGCGGGCCGCCTCCGCCGGCCGCAACCTCCCTCACCGTAAGGTCCCGTCATGAGCACCCACCGCCTCGAACTCCTCCCCGCCGTCGACGTCCGCGACGGCCAGGCCGTCCGCCTCGTGCACGGCGAGTCCGGCTCCGAGACGTCCTACGGCGACCCGCTGGAGGCCGCCCTCGCCTGGCAGCGGGCGGGTGCCGAGTGGCTGCACCTGGTCGACCTCGACGCGGCGTTCGGCACCGGCGACAACCGGGCGCGGATCGCCGCGGTCGCCCAGTCCATGGACATCAAGGTGGAACTCTCCGGCGGCATCCGCGACGACAACACCCTGGCCGCCGCCCTGGCCACCGGCTGCACCCGGGTCAACCTCGGCACCGCCGCCCTGGAGACCCCCGAGTGGGTCGCCAAGGTCATCGCCGAGTACGGCGACCGGATCGCCGTGGGCCTGGACGTCCGCGGCACCACGCTCCGCGGCCGCGGCTGGACCCGCGACGGCGGCGACCTCTACGAGACGCTCGCCCGCCTCGACTCCGAGGGCTGCGCCCGGTACGTCGTCACCGACATCGCCAAGGACGGCACCCTCCAGGGCCCCAACCTGGAACTCCTGAAGAACGTCTGCGCCGCCACCGACAAGCCGGTGGTCGCCTCCGGCGGCGTCTCCTCCCTCGACGACCTGCGGGCCATCGCCGGTCTGGTGCCCGAGGGTGTGGAAGGCGCCATCGTGGGCAAGGCCCTCTACGCCAAGGCATTCACCCTCGAAGAGGCGTTGGAGGCAGTGTCCGGATGAGCGATGCCGTGCAGCGAGTACAGTCCGACAGCCCGTGGGAGGAGACGATCGGCTTCGCCCGCGCGGTCGCGGCCGGGGACCGGGTCCTCGTCTCCGGCACCATGCCGTTCACCGGCAGAGTGCTGCACGGCGAGGGCGACCCGTACGAGCAGGCGAAGGCCGCGTTCCGCAACGCGCTGACCGCGCTGGAGAAGTTCGGCCTCGGCGCCGAGAGCGTCATCCGCACCCGTATGTACCTCACCCACGCCCGTGACGTGGACGCGGTCGGCCGCGCCCACCAGGAGCTCTTCGACGCCGTACGCCCGGCCGCGACCCTCGTCGTGGTCTCCGGCTTCGTGGACTCGCGGGTGCTGGTCGAGGTCGAAGTAGAAGCATTCAGAGGAGCCAGCAGCTCATGACCCTCGCGGTCCGAGTCATTCCCTGCCTGGACGTCGACGGCGGCCGGGTCGTCAAGGGCGTCAACTTCCAGAACCTGCGCGACGCGGGCGACCCCGTGGAGATGGCGAAGCTGTACGACGCCGAGGGCGCCGACGAGCTCACCTTCCTCGACATCACCGCCTCCTCGGGGGACCGCGAGACCACCTACGACGTGGTGCGGCGCACCGCCGAGCAGGTGTTCATCCCGCTGACCGTCGGCGGCGGCGTCCGCACCACGGACGACGTCGACAAGCTGCTGCGGGCCGGTGCCGACAAGGTCGGCGTCAACACCGCCGCGATCGCCCGCCCCGAACTGATCCAGGAGATCGCCGAGCGGTTCGGCCGGCAGGTCCTCGTCCTGTCGGTGGACGCCCGCCGCTGCCCGGAGGGCACGGTCACCGACTCCGGCTTCGAGGTCACCACCCACGGCGGCCGCCGCGGCACCGGCCTGGACGCCGTCGAGTGGGCGCACCGCGCGGCGGAGCTCGGCGCCGGCGAGATCCTGCTCAACTCGATGGACGCGGACGGCACCAAGGACGGCTACGACACCGCGATGATCGAGGCGGTCCGCGCCCGCGTCACCATCCCGGTCATCGCCTCGGGCGGCGCCGGCAAGCTGGACGACTTCGCCCCGGCGGTCACCGCGGGCGCGGACGCGGTCCTCGCCGCGTCGGTCTTCCACTTCGGCGACCTGCACATCGGCGAGGTCAAGAACACCCTGCGGGCGGCGGGGCACCCGGTGCGCTGACGGGGCTTTCGCCGTGGCGTCTTCCACGGCACGCCTGGGGCGGCGTTGAGCCCGACCGACGGGACAGCGGCTCGGACAGTGTCCGGGGCGGCTGTCCCGTCGGCGTCATGCGGGGAGGTGGCCGCGGCTCCCGGGCATCAGTCCCGTGCAGCGCCCTCGGGCCACAACACCCGCACCGGCACACCGTGACGTTCGGCATGGGCCACCACATCCGCCGTACCACCGTGGCCGCGGGCGGGCTTGCCGTCCCACACGGCCAGGAGTTCGTCCGCGAGGCCGACCATGAGTTCGCTCCCGGCCATGTGAGCCGCGGAGTCGGACGTGGTCATTCCGGTGCTGTGCACAACCGACGCCCGGTTCGTCAGGGCGTCGTAGAGCGGCCAGTGGGACTCGGGCAACCCTTCCCGGTACTCCTCGGCGGGAAGGACGATTTCGAGTCGTCCACCGTGCTCCAGCACCGCTTCGGCGAGCCACGAGTCCGGCCCGTCCGCGATGCACGACACCGCGGTCAGACCGGAGGCGTCGTATTCGCGGACGGCCGTGGCGAGGAACCGTCGCACCTGTCGTTCGACGTCGCTGCTCAGCCCTCGGTGACCGGTGATCCCGACATACATGGAAGGTTCCCTCCTACAAGTGGACACCATGAAGGCGCTCATCGCCCTCACCCCGGGCGGTCATCGAACGGTGCTACCAGGCCGGGCCGCTGTCGTGCAGGTAGATCGGTCCGCCACTCAAGGCTTGTAGAGCGGAGTCCAGCCGATTACGCAGCCGTTCCGGAAGCAGCTCCCGTGCCCTGACCGGGGAGACGAATGCGATTTCGCTCAGTTCTTCGTCGTGCGGCACCAGGCTCTGTGTCCGGTGGCCGACGAGGGTGCCGCCGTCGAAAACGAAAGCGAGTTGGTCGTCCCACGGCCCGTGCGGCGGCACCCAGTCGACCACCAGCAGCCCGCGTAGTACGACATCGAGCCCCAGTTCCTCGGCAAGCTCTCGCACCGCTGCGCTCTCCGGGGGTTCATTCGCCTCCGCCATGCCACCCGGCAGATCCCAGCCTGGCTTGTACGTGGGATTCACCAGCAGCACACGCCCCGTCGCATCACGCAGCAGCACGTCCGCCGCGACCCGCTTGCGCGCCTGGGTGGCGTTGCCCTCGGAGAGATAGGCGTTCCACGCCTCGGGGTCGGCAGGTGTGGGCCTCATGCGGGGGCGCCTCCCGGAGGGGTGATGATGTCCGCCAACAAGAGCATTCTGGCTCTCTTCGCGTCCTCGACTCTCACCAGATAGTCCCGCACCAGGTGGTTTCTGCGGTGCTGTTCGAGCAGTCGGCGCAAGCCCTCCACCGCGAGCCGATCCCGCCTTCCGGAGGTGAACCGGCCCGGCGCCGAGCCGGGCGGTCACGCGCAGGGCCGGTCGGCGCTTCCGCCGACCGGCCCGCTCGCGCCGGGGGCTTTCCCCTAGAGCGCCACGCCCAGCTTCGCCTCGTACGCCCGGGCCACCGCTTCCTTGTCGCCCTCCAGTTCCACCCGGGCCACCCCCTGGCGGCCGAAGGCGAACAGCAGCAGCTCGCCCGGCTCCCCGGTGACCGTCACCACGGGGGTGCCGCGGTGGGCGACCGCCGTCCGGCCGTCGGGGCGGCGGAGCACGAGGCCGACCGGGGACCTGCGGCCCAGCAGCCGTGCCACCTTCTCCAGGCGGGACCACAGCGCGTCCGAGAACACCGGGTCCAGCTCCCGCGGGCTCCAGTCCGGCTGCGCGCGGCGTACGTCCTCGGCGTGGATGAAGAACTCCACGGTGTTGGCGGCCTCGTCGATCTGCTTCAGGCCGTACGGCGAGAGGGCGGGCGGCCCGGTCCGGATCAGGTGGAGGAGCTCCTCGTACGGCTTGGCGGCGAACTCCGCCTGCACCCGCTCCAGTCGCAGGGCGAGGGGCTTCAGCAGTATCCCCACCGCGGCGTCACCACGGCGCTCGCGCACCACCACGTGGGCGGCCAGATCGCGGGTGTTCCAGCCCTCGCAGAGCGTCGGGGCGACCGGGCCCGCGGACTCCAACAGTTCAGCGAGGAGCAGACGTTCACGCTTCGCATGGGTCGACATACGGCCAGCGTACGACCGGCACCCCGGCCCCGCCATGGCGCCGCGCGGGCACTCCCGGGGGGCGTGTCGAGGTGCCGGTGCCCGGAGGGGGCGCGGCTCAGCTCGCCAGCGGGCCGGTCATCTTCTTCCCGTCGGGCCCGTCGCTCAGGGTCAGAGCACAGGAGATCCGCTTCTCGTCGCGTATGCGGTAGGTCTGCAGCGACGGGTAGAGCGCGTAGCTGTAGTACTGCCGGCCGTCCTCCGGCACGGTCTTCATCCGGGAGGTCACCGCCTTCTCGCACAGCTTCAGGGACTTCTCCTGGAGCCCGCGCTCGGAGGAGAAGTCGCCGCTCAGCGTGGCGTTGGCGACGACCTCGCCGTCGTGCGCCGTGCGGCACGAGCGGGTCTCGATCCCGGAGACGGACGGGTCGAGCGCCGGGTGGTCGAAGCACTGGCCCGGGGAGAGCGCGACGAACGGGACCAGATCGCCCGCGGACGGCGCGGCGCTGGACGGAGCGGCCGAGGGCGAGGCCTGACCGTCGGCGCCGGGGGCGCCCGGCCGCCGGTCCGTATCCGCCGTGCGGCGGCTGTCCGGCTTGGCGTCGGCGGCGGCGCCGCGGTCGCCCGAGCCCAGGAAGAGCAGAAAGCCGCCCACGGCCAGCCCTGCCGCCAGCACGCCCGCGATGAAGATCGCAGCGATCTTCGGCCCGTTGGGACCGCCCGGGCCGGACGGACCGGTGCCTCCGGGAACGGGCGGAGGGTAGGCGCCGTAGTCGCTCCGATGCGGGCCGTACGCCTGCGGCGGGCCGAAGCTGCCACCTTGCGCCGGGCCGTAAACGGGGCCCTGGCCGCTCCCCTGGGCCGGGCCGTATCCCGGACCCTGGCCGGCCCCCTGGGCCGGGCGGTGCCCCGGGGCGGATCCGAGGCCCTGCGGCGGCCCGAAGCCACCCGCGGCGGGGTGCGGAGCGTCGTGCGGCGGGGGCGGAGTGGTCATGCCGGAAGCATGCCGCACCGCACTGACATCCGGCTCATCGGGTCGTGGAATCCAGCCGAGTTGACGGTGAACGGGAGGTGTCCGGCAGACGGAACCGGCCGGTCCGGGGCGCCGCACCGCGAGAGCGGCACCCGGCCCCGTCCCCGCACTCCGGGAGCCGGACGGGCCGGAGGGGCAGAACGGGCCGAACAGGCCGGAGGGGCAGAACAGGCCGAACAGGCAGGAGGGGCCGAACAGGTCGGACGGGGCCCGAACACGCCGGGCAGGGGTGAACAGGCCAGGGAGGGGCCGGGCGGACCGGCCGGCGGCGCAGCCCGGCCGCCCGACGCGGCACAATGGACCGCATGTCCAGCACCGCACGCCCCTCCGATCTCGACCCCGCCATCGTCGCCCGCCTCAAGCGGACCGACGACGGGCTCTTCCCCGCCGTCGCCCAGCAGTACGACACCGGCGAAGTGCTGATGCTCGGCTGGATGGACGACGAGGCGCTGCACCGCACGCTCACCACCGGTCGCTGCACCTACTGGAGCCGCAGCCGCGGGGAGTACTGGGTCAAGGGCGACACCTCCGGCCACTTCCAGCACGTGAAGTCCGTGGCCCTGGACTGCGACGCCGACACCGTGCTGGTCAAGGTCGACCAGGTCGGCGCCGCCTGCCACACCGGCGACCGCACCTGCTTCGACGCCGGGGACCTCCCCCTGGGGCCCCGCGTCTGACAGGGCCTCCGCTCAACGGTCCGGCCGTCGGCCACGGTCCGGCCGTCGGCCACGATCCGGGCCAACTAGGATCCAGGATCATGAGCACGGGCGCTGTCACGATGGACCTCGAGACCTTCCGCAAGCTGGCGGCCGACCGCCGCGTCATCCCCGTCAGCCGCAGGCTGCTCGCGGACGGTGACACCCCGGTCGGCCTCTACCGCAAACTCGCGGCGGAGCGCCCCGGCACGTTTCTGCTCGAATCCGCCGAGAACGGCCGCTCCTGGTCCCGCTACTCCTTCGTCGGCGTCCACAGCGCCGCCACGCTCACCGTCCGGGACGGGCAGGCGCACTGGCTGGGCAGCCCGCCCGTCGGCGTCCCCACCGGCGGCGACCCGCTGGACGCCCTGCGCGCCACCGTCGAGGCCCTGCACACCCCCCGCGACCTGATGGCCGACGGCGGCGACGGGCACCTGCCGCCCTTCACCGGCGGCATGGTCGGCTACCTCGGCTACGACATCGTGCGCCGCCTCGAACGCATCGGGGACAGCACCCGGGACGACCTCGGGCTGCCCGAGCTGACCATGCTCCTGACCTCGGACCTCGCCGTCCTCGACCACTGGGACGGCACCGTCCTGCTGATCGCCAACGCGATCAACCACAACGCCCTGGACTCCGGCGTGGACGAGGCCTACGCGGACGCGGTCGCCCGCCTCGACGCGATGACCGCCGACCTGTCGCGGCCCGCGCCCGCGAGCGCCGCGCCGCTGCCGCCCTCGCAGCTGCCCCCGTTCTCCGCGCTCTGGGGCGGGCCCGCCTACCAGGAGGCGGTCGAGGACATCAAGGAGCGCATCCGGGCGGGCGAGGCGTTCCAGGTGGTGCCCTCGCAGCGGTTCGAGACGCCGTGCCCCGCGTCCGCCCTCGACGTCTACCGGGTGCTGCGCGCCACCAACCCCAGCCCGTACATGTACCTCTTCCGCTTCCCCGGCGTCGACGGGGCCGAGGGCTTCGACGTCGTCGGGTCCAGCCCCGAGGCGCTGGTGAAGGTCGAGGACGGCCGCGCGATGGTGCATCCCATCGCGGGCACCCGGCCGCGCGGCGCCACCCCGCAGGAGGACGCCGCCCTCGCCGAGGAGCTGCTCGCCGACCCCAAGGAGCGCGCCGAGCACCTGATGCTCGTCGACCTCGGCCGCAACGACCTGGGGCGGGTCTGCGAGCCCGGCAGCGTCGAGGTCGTCGACTTCATGTCCATCGAGCGCTACAGCCACGTCATGCACATCGTGTCGACCGTCGTCGGCCGGGTGGGGGAGGGGCGGACCGCCTTCGACGTGCTCACCGCCTGCTTCCCGGCCGGAACCCTCTCCGGCGCGCCCAAGCCCCGGGCGATGCAGATCATCGAGGAGCTGGAGCCGACCCGCCGCGGGCTGTACGGCGGCTGCGTCGGCTACCTCGACTTCGCCGGGGACTCCGACACCGCGATCGCCATCCGTACCGCCGTGCTGCGCGAGGGGACGGCGTACGTCCAGGCGGGAGCGGGCGTGGTCGCGGACTCCGACCCCGTCGCGGAGGACACCGAGTGCCGCAACAAGGCCGCGGCCGTGCTCCGCGCCATCGCGATGGCCGGCGGCCTGGAGGCGCGGTAGCGGTCCGGAAGCACCCGTGCGGGCTGCCCCGGGCCGTGCCCTCCGACGTGCTGCGGAGGGGGCTGCCCGGCGCCCGCCGGGGGCCGCGTGACGGGGAGCCGTCCGGACGCGGGATAGTGGTGGGGTGAGCGCCGTACCCCAGCCCCGCACCGAAGCCGCCGAGAACCCGCCCGCCGAGCCCGCCGCCCGCGCCGGCGCCGGGCGGCGCAGTCTCGCCGTCGCCCTGCTGATCGGCGCCCTGGGCGCCGCGCTGGTGCTCCTCACGGGGGCCCAGACCTGGGGAGAGGGCAGGACCGGCGCCGGGCAGGGCGCGCTCCCGGTCTCCGCCGACGGCCGTGACGTCACCGGTCTGCCGGCCGCGCTCGCCGTGGTCGGCCTCGCCGCGCTCGTCGCGGTCCTCGCCGTGCGCCGCCTCGGCCGGACCGCCGTCGCCGCCCTGCTCACGCTCTGCGGCGCCGCGATCGTCCTCACCTCCGTCCTCGGGGCGACCGACACCGACGCGCTGCGCGCCGAGGCCGCGAAGGCCACCGGACTCGCCGACGCCGGGGTCGCACACGTCAGCCACACCGCCTGGCCCTGGCTCTCCGCCGTCGGCGGGGTCCTGCTGCTGCTCGCGGGGCTGCTCGCGCTCCGGTACGGCCGCGGGTGGCCCGCCATGTCGGGCCGGTACGAGCGGGCGGAGCGCCCCGCCCGGGGCCGTACGCCGGCCGCCGTCGACCCCGACCGGCCCGAGGAGCTGTGGAAGGCCCTCGACCGCGGCGAGGACCCGACCGGCGAGGACCCGACCCGCGGGGACTGATCACCGCCTGGATGCCCGCGGGGCTGACCATCGGCTGGACGCCCGGGGGGCGGGCCGCCGCCTGGATGCGGGCGGTCGGCAGGCGGCCGGAGAGGACCCGAGTCGCTGGGACTGGCCACCGGCTGGATGCCCACGGAGACTGATCATCGCCTGGATGCGGGCAGTCGGCATGCGGTCGGCGAGGCCCCGACTCGCGGGGGACTGACCCCCTCGGGTGGTTCCCGGCCGGCCCGCCCGCCGTTCCCCGGCCGGCACCCCGGCCCCTTCGCCGTCAGGGCGCACGACCGGTCCCCGGGCGACCGGGGACCCGACAGCCGACCGGCGGCGGGGACACGACCCACCGGCAGCGGGTCGCCGGCCGATGCACCACTGATCCGGTTGGGCCGACCCCCGCTCACACCCGCCCCATGCGTCGGGGAGAATGAGCCTGAGCTTTCACCGCACCCCGACCCGGGGGGCCGCTCCCCGTGGACTTCAGCCCCGGGGAGCGACACTGCAACGAGGAGTACTCATGGCGGGCAACAGCCACGGACACACCCCGGCCGCCTGGACCGGCGTCACCATCGCCTTCATCGGCTTCTGCATCTCCGGTGCCTGCACGGTCGCGGCCCAGCCCCTCGGCTTCGTGGCGGGCCTCGTCGTCGTCGCCATCGGTGGTGTCGTGGGCCTGGCGATGCGTGCCGCGGGCATGGGGCAGCCCAAGTCCACCGCCGTCCAGCGCCCGCAGGCCGCCCAGCCGCAGAGCTGACCGCGAGCGAGGACCCGAACCGCCACGTCCCGGCCGGAGCCGCCGCCCCGGCCGGGACGCGGCGGTTCCGGGCGAGGGTGCCCGGGGGACCCCGCTCCGCCGGTGGGCGGGCCCGTACCGTTCGCGGCTCGTACCGCCCGCAGGCCGTGCTGAGCTGCGCCGTCCGCCGTCTGCGAGGACACTCGGCGGTGTGAGCGACGAATCCGTGGAGCAGCCCCCCAGCGCAGCGCCCGGCACCGCGGCGCCCGGCACCGCGGCGCCCGGCACCGTAGCGCCCCGCACGGCAGCGCCCCGCACGGCACTGCCCCCGAGCGGCGGCACGGCAGTGCCCCCGAGCGGCCCGACGGCCGGTGCTCCCGGTCCGGCGCGGACCGGCCGGGGAGCCGCCGTGGTGCCCCCGCTCGCCGTCCTCGCCGGGGTGGTCGCGGCCTTCGGCTGGGTCGCCGCGGTGGATCCGAACGAGCCCGGCCACTACCCCGCCTGCCCGCTGCTCCGCTGGACCGGGGTCTACTGCCCCGGCTGCGGGGGCCTGCGCAGCGCCCACGCCGTCGCCCACGGCGATCTGGCCACCGCGCTCCATGCCAATGCCCTGGCGGTCCTGGCGTACGCAGGGTTCGCCGCATTCTGGGCCGTCTGGCTCGTCCGGGCGACGACCGGACGCCCCCTGGAGCTGCGGCCGCGCCCCGTCCACGGGTGGTCGCTCGCGGCGCTGGCCCTGATCTTCACCGCTGTCCGGAATACGCCCCTGGGAAGGGGGCTGGTGCCATGAGGTCGACCCCGCCGAGCGCTGCGGAAGTTCCGCTGGTCCAGCGGAATGTCCAGGTCGTGGGACCGCGGTCCACCGGATGCGGGACCTCCGCCTTCGGCCGGATACCATCGCAGTGCCCCAGGAAGCACCGGATGGGGCAGCGCCTTCAGGGCGCCGACCGATTGCTCAGGACCGGAAGGGGGCCTCTCGCGTGAGTGTGCTCGACGAGATCATCGACGGAGTCCGCGCCGACCTCGCCGAGCGGCAGGCGCGCGTCAGCCTCGACGAGCTCAAGGAGCGGGCCGCGAAGGCTCCCCAGGCCAAGGACGGCGCCGCCGCGCTCCGCGGTGACAGCGTCAAGGTGATCTGCGAGGTCAAGCGCTCCAGCCCGTCCAAGGGCGCACTCGCCGCGATCGCCGACCCGGCCGGGCTCGCCGCCGACTACGAAGCGGGCGGCGCGGCCGTCATCAGCGTCCTCACCGAGCAGCGCAAGTTCGGCGGCTCGCTGGCCGACCTCGAGGCCGTCCGGGCCAAGGTCGACATCCCGGTGCTGCGCAAGGACTTCATCGTCACCGCCTACCAGCTGTGGGAGGCCCGGGCGTACGGCGCGGACCTCGCCCTGCTGATCGTGGCCGCCCTCGACCAGGAAGCCCTGGTGTCGCTGATCGAGCGGGCCGAGTCCATCGGGCTCACCCCGCTCGTCGAGGCGCACGACGAGGAGGAGGCCGAGCGGGCGGTGGCCGCGGGAGCGCGGATCATCGGCATCAACGCCCGCAACCTCAAGACCCTCGAGGTGGACCGCGGCAACTTCGCGCGCATCGCGCCGGAGATCCCGGACCACATCGTGAAGATCGCGGAATCGGGTGTGCGCGGGCCGCACGACCTGATCGCCTACGCGAACGAGGGCGCCGACGCCGTGCTGGTGGGCGAGTCGCTCGTGACCGGACGGGACCCGAAGGCGGCCGTGGCCGACCTGGTGGCCGCCGGTGCGCACCCGGCGCTGCGGCACGGGCGGGGCTGAGACCGTCATGCACGCCTACGCCCGGTTGGCTCGCGGCTGCAGGCCGCGGGGCTGTCGCGCGCCTGCGCGGCGGGTGCGGGGGCGTCGGGTGCGGTATGTGATCGGCTGTGAGCCGGGGCAGGTCAACGGGATGCGATGGCGTCGGGCGACTGCGCTTTAGCCGTCCGGCTCGGGCTGCGGGTCTTGTGCCTGCGGGGTCGTGTTCCCGGGGGCGCGTTCTCCGGGTTGTGTCCTCGGGCCCCCGTCTGTACGGGGTCGTGCCCCGGGATTCGCGTCTGCGGGCTTCGGTGAGGTCGTTCGGGGCGTTCGTGGTTGCTGGCGTTGTGGTGCCGGTCGTCACGTAAGTGACGGCGCCGGGGCCTCCGGGGTGGGGGTTCCGGGAACGTATATTTACGGGCCCTGGGGGCCCACAAATACACGGCAGCTTCCCGGAACCCCCACCCCTCCGGCCCCGTCACCACCCGTCGGTGGCCGCCCGGTCCCCCCGGCAGCTTCCGTCGGTGGCCCGCCTCGCGTTCGTCTCCCGGTTCGGGTTTCTGGTGGGTCGCGTCGCGGCCTTTCCTGGCCGTGCCCGGACGGGCGATAGCGCAGTTGCCTTCGCGTAGCGTTGTTCCCATGCCGAGATATATGGGGCACTGCCCCTTTTGAGGAGTACGTCGGATGTCGTCTGACTTCTTCATTCCGGACCCCGAGGGCCGCATTCCCAGTGCCGAGGGGTACTTCGGTGCCTTCGGTGGCAAGTTCATTCCCGAGGCGCTGGTCGCCGCGGTGGACGAGGTGGCCGCCGAGTACGAGAAGGCGAAGGCCGACCCGGCCTTCGCGGCCGAGCTGGAGGACCTGCTCGTCAACTACACGGGCCGGCCGAGCGCCCTCACCGAGGTGACCCGGTTCGCCGAGCACGCCGGGGGAGCGCGGATCTTCCTCAAGCGGGAGGACCTCAACCACACCGGGTCCCACAAGATCAACAATGTGCTGGGGCAGGCCCTGCTGACCAAGCGCATGGGCAAGACCCGGGTCATCGCCGAGACCGGTGCCGGCCAGCACGGCGTCGCCACCGCGACGGCCTGTGCGCTGTTCGGTCTCGAGTGCGTGATCTACATGGGCGAGATCGACACCGAGCGGCAGGCCCTCAACGTGGCCCGGATGCGGATGCTCGGGGCCGAGGTCGTCGCCGTGAAGTCGGGCAGCCGGACCCTGAAGGACGCGATCAACGAGGCGTTCCGCGACTGGGTCGCCAACGTCGACCGGACGCACTACCTGTTCGGCACGGTCGCGGGGCCGCACCCGTTCCCGGCCATGGTGCGGGACTTCCACCGGGTGATCGGCGTCGAGGCGCGACGGCAGCTCCTGGAGCGCGCCGGGCGGCTGCCGGACGCCGTCGCCGCGTGCGTCGGCGGCGGTTCGAACGCCATCGGCCTGTTCCACGCCTTCATCCCCGACGAGAGCGTGCGGCTGGTCGGCCTGGAGGCCGCCGGCCACGGCGTCGAGTCCGGTGAGCACGCCGCCACCCTGAGCGTCGGCGAGCCGGGCATCCTGCACGGCTCCCGCAGCTACGTCCTCCAGGACGACGAGGGGCAGATCACCGAGCCGTACTCGATCTCGGCCGGTCTGGACTACCCGGGCATCGGCCCCGAGCACTCGTACCTGAAGGACGCCGGCCGCGCCGAGTACCGGCCGGTCACGGACGACCAGGCGATGCAGGCGCTGCGGCTGCTCTCGGAGACCGAGGGCATCATCCCGGCGATCGAGAGCGCCCACGCCCTGCACGGGGCGCTGGAGCTGGGCCGGGAGCTGGGGCCGGACGGGCTGGTGCTCGTCAATCTCTCCGGCCGCGGCGACAAGGACATGGACACCGCTGCCCGGTACTTCGGGCTGTACGACCCGACGGACGCCGTCGAGGCCGACGAGACCGAGGGGACCGAGTGATGGCGGGAAACGTGGAGCTGCTGGGTTCCGTGCTGGCCCGGGCGAAGGAGGAGGGCCGGTCCGCGCTCGTCGGCTATCTGCCGGCCGGATTCCCGACCGTCGACGCCGGTGTCCGGGCCGTCACCGCGATGATCGAGGGCGGCTGCGACATCGTCGAGGTCGGCCTGCCGCACAGCGACCCGGTCCTGGACGGCCCGGTCATCCAGACCGCCGACGACATCGCCCTCCGGGGCGGGGTGCGGATCGCCGACGTCGTGCGGACGGTCCGCGAGGCGCACGCCGCGACCGGGGCGCCGGTGCTGTGCATGACGTACTGGAACCCCGTCGACCGCTACGGCGCCGAGCGGTTCGCCGCCGAGCTGGCCGAGGCCGGGGGAGCGGGCTGCATCCTGCCCGACCTGCCGGTCGAGGAGTCCGAGGTGTGGCGGAAGGCCGCCGAGCAGCACGGTCTGGCGACGGTCTTCGTGGTCGCGCCCAGCAGCCGTGACGAGCGGCTCGCCAGGATCACCGCGGCGGGTACCGGCTTCGTCTACGCGGCCTCGCTCATGGGCGTCACCGGCACCCGGGAGTCGGTCGGGGAGCAGGCCCAGGACCTGGTGCGGCGCACCAAGGCGACCACCGCGCTCCCGGTCTGCGTCGGCCTCGGAGTGTCCGACGCGGACCAGGCCGCGCAGGTCGCCCAGTTCGCGGACGGGGTGATCGTCGGATCCGCCTTCGTCAAGCGGCTGCTCGACGCCCCGGACCTGGAGACCGGCCTCGCCGGGGTCCGGACGCTCGCGGGCGAGCTGGCGGAGGGCGTCCGCCGCCGCGGCTGACTCGCCCATAAGGGTGGATCTGCGACCGGGGAGGCCGCTTCCGGCCTCCCCGGTTCGTTCCTTCAGGGTGTGAGTGACAAGAACCGAGAGGGAAAGCGCAGCGCCCGCGAGCGGCTGCAGGAAGAGCGCGAGCGGGAGAGGTCCCGGGACAAGCGCAAGCGGGCGCTGATCGTCGGCGCCGCCGGAGTGGCGGTGCTCGGCATCGCCGCGGCCATCGGCGTCGCGGTCAGCAGCACCGGGAGCGACGACGAGGCCGAGGGGCCCGTGGTCGCGCCGACCGGGGCGAACGGCGAGGACAGCCTGGCGATCCCGGTGGGCAAGCCCGCCGCGCCGTCGGTGCTCACGGTCTACGAGGACTTCCGCTGCCCGGCCTGTGCCCAGTTCGAGCGCGGCTTCCGCAGCACCGTCCACGATCTGGAGCGCGCCGGCCGGCTCCGGGCCCAGTACCACCTGGTCACCATCATCGACGGCAATCTGGGCGGCCGGGGCTCGCTGAACGCGGCCAACGCGGCGGCCTGCGCCCAGGACGCCGGCAAGTTCCAGCCGTACCACGACGTGCTCTACGACAATCAGCCGCCGGAGCAGAACGACGCCTTCGCCAACAAGGACTATCTGATCGAGCTGGCGGGCAAGGTGCCCGGCCTGGTCACCGACACCTTCCGCACCTGCGTCGAGGACGGGTCCCACGACGCCTGGGTGCAGAAGGCCAACGAGGCCTTCACCAGCTCCAACCGCCAGGGCACCCCGACCGTGCTGCTCAACGGCAAGGACGTCTACAGCAACCAGCAGGATCCGCTGACCCCGCAGAAGCTGAAGAAGGCCGTGGAGGACGCCGCGAAGTCCGCTTCGCCCACGGGACAGTAGGGGCGCAAGGGGCTGACGTTACGCAGCCGTTGCCGGGCGGATTGCCGCACTTCCCGTCCGGCACGGTAGCGTCGGTGTCGCCATGGACCTCGCATACATTCCCAGCCCGTCGACCGGCGTGATCCACCTCGGACCGATCCCGCTGCGCGGCTACGCGTTCTGCATCATCCTCGGCGTCTTCGTCGCCGTCTGGCTCGGCAACCGCCGCTGGGTCGCGCGCGGCGGCCTGGCCGGGACCGTCGCCGACATCGCCGTCTGGGCGGTGCCCTTCGGCCTCGTCGGCGGCCGCCTCTACCACGTGATCACCACGTACGAGCCGTACTTCGGCAAGAACGGGAACCCGGTCGACGCCTTCAAGATCTGGGAGGGCGGCCTCGGCATCTGGGGCGCCATCGCCCTCGGCGCGGTCGGCGCCTGGATCGGCTGCCGGCGCCGGGGCATCCCGCTCCCCGCGTACGCGGACGCGGTCGCGCCCGGTATCGCGCTCGCCCAGGCGCTCGGCCGCTGGGGCAACTGGTTCAACCAGGAGCTCTACGGCAAGCCGACCGATGTGCCCTGGGCCCTGAAGATCGACGCCAACCCCGCCGCGGGCAAGATCGCGGGCACCTACCACCCGACGTTCCTGTACGAGTCGCTGTGGTGCGTGGGCGTGGCCCTGCTGGTCATCTGGGCGGACCGCCGCTTCAAGCTCGGCCACGGCCGGGCGTTCGCGCTGTACGTCGCCGGCTACACGGTGGGCCGCGGCTGGATCGAGTACATGCGGATCGACGAGGCCCACCACATCCTGGGTGTCCGTCTCAATGTGTGGACCTCGATCCTGGTGTTCCTGGCCGCTGTCGGCTACATGATCGTCGCCGCCCGGAAGTTCCCGGGGCGCGAGGCCGTGGTCGAGCCCGCGGCGGTAGCGGCCCTCGCGGAGGAGGGCGCCGGCGACGGGGATGCCGAGGGCTCTCCCACGGCGAAGGTCGCGAAGGACGCGACGGCCACGAAGGACGTGAAGACCTCGGAGGATGCGGCCGGCGGGAAGGGCGCGAAGCCCGGTGCCGCCGGGGAGAAGGGCGCTGCCGCCGAGGAGAAGGGCAAGGGCACCGGGTCCGAGGCGTCGACGTCCGGGTCCGAGGCCTCGAAGAAGTCCTGACCCTTCACCGCACAACCCTCCGTTCCACCTCGAGACCGCCGGTCCGCACACAGCGGGCCGGCGGTCGTCGTGTGCGGCTGTCATGGCGGGCCGCGCCTCAGACTTTTTCCCTCCCCGCGACGAAACCGCAGGTCACAGCGGTAAGTTCGGCCTTCCTTGCTGGCGGATCACGGTTCTCGTGCGTAGTTTCGAAGCATGGGGGAGGGCGGTAGGCCCTTCCCGGGGAAGGGAGACCCACCGCTCATGTCCGTCATCGACAACGCCGCCGCACTGCACGAGTCCCACCGCGACAACCACACCCACCGGGACGTCAACGGTGGCTGGCTGCGGCCCGCGGTCTTCGGCGCGATGGACGGACTGGTCTCCAACCTCGCCCTGATCACCGGCGTGGCGGGCGGCGACGTCTCGTCGAAGACGCTGGTCATCACCGGTCTGGCCGGTCTGGCCGCCGGGGCCTTCTCGATGGCGGCGGGCGAGTACACCTCGGTCGCCTCCCAGCGCGAGCTGGTCCTGGCCGAGCTGGAGGTGGAGCGGCGCGAGCTGCGCAAGCACCCCAAGGACGAGCAGCAGGAGCTGGCCGAGCTCTACGTCTCGCGCGGGGTCGAGCCGGGCCTCGCCGCCGAGGTCGCCCGGCAGCTGTCCACCGACCCCGAGCAGGCCCTGGAGATCCACGCGCGGGAGGAGCTGGGCATCGACCCGGGAGACCTGCCCTCGCCCGCGGTCGCCGCCGTCTCGTCCTTCGGATCGTTCGCGCTGGGCGCGCTGCTGCCGGTCCTGCCCTACCTGCTCGGCGCCGTCGCCCTGTGGCCCGCGGTGCTGCTGGCGCTGCTGGGGCTCTTCGCCTGCGGCGCCGTCGTGGCCAGGGTCACGGCCCGCTCCTGGTGGTACAGCGGGCTCCGACAGCTGATACTGGGCGGAACCGCTGCCGCGGTCACCTTCGGGCTCGGTGCGCTGTTCGGCACCGCCGTCGGATAGGGAACCGCGCCGGGCGGGCGTGCAGGACCAGGTTGTTTCGGCAGTTGCGTGTTTCTGGACGGTTTCAGTCCGGCAACGAGCGGGAATGAGCCGAAAGCGCTGCGGGCAGAGTCGCTTGCCGCGCCCCGGGGTCCAGGGACGGCGACCCGTCCGTACACGGCCCCTCATCCACCAGTATCCGTGGTGTCCGCATTGTGAAATGAGGTATCCGCTTCTTGGGAAGCGGGCCATCATGTAGCCTGCACGAAAATTTGCGCAGAGGGCCAACGTCGTCCCTCGGCACTGACACTGCCACGACGACGACGGGAGAGCCGATGCGTTCCGCGTCCACGCACTCCGCGACCGGCGACACCACCGCCTGGTCGCCCCTGGACGAGCGCCCCGCTCCGCAGGGCCTTTACGACCCTCGCAATGAGCACGACGCCTGCGGCGTCGGTTTCGTGGCGAACCTCACCGGCGAGGCCGGCCACGAGCTCGTGGAGCAGGCGCTCACTGTGCTGCGCAACCTGGAGCACCGCGGCGCCACCGGCTCCGAGCCGGACTCCGGCGACGGCGCGGGGATCCTGCTCCAGGTTCCGGACGCGTTTCTGCGCGAGAACGTCTCCTTCGAGCTCCCCGAGGCCGGCGCCTACGCCGTCGGCATCGCCTTCCTGCCCGCCGACGAGGCCGAGGGTGCCGCCGCGGCGGCCCGGATCGAGACCATCGCCGGTGAGCAGGGCCTGACCGTCCTCGGCTGGCGCGAGGTCCCCGTCGCCCCCGGGCTGCTCGGCAGCGGCGCCCGCGCCACCATGCCCGCCTTCTCCCAGCTGTTCGTCGCGGACCGGGACGGCGCGGCCACCGGCATCGCGCTGGACCGCAAGGCGTTCCTGCTGCGCAAGCGCGCCGAGCGCGAGGCCGGCGTGTACTTCCCGTCGCTCTCCGCCCGGACCCTGGTCTACAAGGGCATGCTCACCACCGGACAGCTGGAGCCGTTCTTCCCGGACCTGTCCGACCGCCGCTTCGCGACCGCCGTCGCGCTGGTCCACTCGCGGTTCTCCACCAACACCTTCCCGAGCTGGCCGCTCGCCCACCCGTACCGGTTCGTCGCCCACAACGGTGAGATCAACACCGTCCAGGGCAACCGCAACTGGATGCGGGCCCGCGAGTCCCAGCTCGGCAGCGACCTGTTCGGCGGCCTGGCGGAGACCTTCCCGGTCTGCACCCCCGACGCCTCCGACTCCGCCTCCTTCGACGAGGTCCTGGAGCTGCTCCACCTCGGCGGCCGCTCGCTGCCGCACGCGGTGCTGATGATGGTCCCCGAGGCGTGGGAGAACAGCCCCACCATGGACCCGGCCCGCCGCGCCTTCTACCAGTACCACTCCACGATGATGGAGCCCTGGGACGGCCCGGCCTGCGTCACCTTCACCGACGGCGTCCAGGTCGGCGCGGTCCTCGACCGCAACGGGCTGCGCCCCGGCCGCTACTGGGTCACCGACGACGGCCTGGTCGTGCTCTCCTCCGAGGTCGGCGTCCTGGACATCGACCCGGCCAAGGTCGTCCGCAAGGGCCGCCTCCAGCCGGGCCGGATGTTCCTCGTGGACACCGCCGAGGGTCGCATCATCGAGGACGACGAGATCAAGGCCCAGCTCGCCGCCGAGCAGCCGTACGGCGAATGGCTGGAGAGCGGTCTGATCGACCTCGAGGACCTGCCCGAGCGGGAGCACATCGTGCACACCCACGCCTCGGTCACCCGCCGCCAGCAGACCTTCGGCTACACCGAGGAGGAGCTGCGCGTCCTGCTCGCGCCGATGGCCCGCACCGGCGCCGAGCCGATCGGCTCCATGGGCACCGACTCGCCGATCGCCGCCCTCTCCGAGCGCCCCCGGCTGCTGTTCGACTACTTCACCCAGCTGTTCGCGCAGGTCACCAACCCGCCGCTGGACGCCATCCGCGAGGAGCTCGTCACCTCGCTGATCTCCTCGCTCGGCCCGCAGGGCAACCTGCTGGACCCGACCGCCGCGTCCTGTCGCAGCGTCACCCTGCCGTTCCCGGTGATCGACAACGACGAGCTGGCCAAGCTCATCCACATCAACGCCGACGGCGACCTGCCCGGCTTCAAGGCCACCACGCTCTCCGGTCTCTACCGGGTCAGCGGCGGCGGCGAGTCGCTGGCCGCCCGGATCGAGGAGATCTGCGCCGAGGCCGACTCCGCGATCGCCGGCGGCGCCCACCTCATCGTGCTCTCCGACCGGCACTCCGACGCCGAGCACGCGCCGATCCCGTCGCTGCTGCTCACCTCCGCGGTGCACCACCACCTCATCCGCACCAAGCAGCGCACCCGGGTGGGGCTGCTCGTCGAGGCCGGCGACGTCCGCGAGGTGCACCACATCGCGCTGCTCATCGGGTACGGCGCCGCCGCCGTCAACCCGTACCTCGCGATGGAGTCGGTCGAGGACCTGGTCCGCGCCGGGACGTTCCTCCCGGACGCCGACCCCGAGACCGCCATCCGCAACCTCATCAAGGCACTCGGCAAGGGCGTGCTCAAGGTGATGTCCAAGATGGGCATCTCCACCGTCGCCTCCTACCGCGGGGCGCAGGTCTTCGAGGCCGTCGGCCTGGACGAGTCCTTCGTCGACACCTACTTCCACGGCACCACCACCAAGATCGGTGGCGCGGGCCTGGACGTCGTCGCCCGCGAGGTCGCCGAGCGGCACGCCAAGGCCTACCCGGCCTCCGGCATCGCCCCGGCGCACCGCACGCTGGACATCGGCGGCGAGTACCAGTGGCGCCGCGAGGGCGAGCCGCACCTGTTCGACCCGGACACGGTCTTCCGGCTCCAGCACGCCACCCGCGCCCGCCGCTACGACATCTTCAAGCAGTACACGCAGCGGATCGACGAGCAGGCCGAGCGCCTGATGACGCTCCGCGGCCTGTTCGGCTTCAAGAGCGACCGCGAGCCGATCCCCGTCGACGAGGTCGAGCCCGTCAGCGAGATCGTCAAGCGCTTCTCCACCGGCGCCATGTCGTACGGCTCCATCTCGCAGGAGGCGCACGAGACCCTCGCCATCGCCATGAACCAGCTGGGCGGCAAGTCCAACACCGGTGAGGGCGGCGAGGACCCGGACCGCCTGTACGACCCGGCGCGCCGCTCCTCGATCAAGCAGGTCGCCTCCGGCCGCTTCGGCGTGACCAGCGAGTACCTGGTCAACTCCGACGACATCCAGATCAAGATGGCGCAGGGCGCCAAGCCCGGCGAGGGCGGCCAGCTGCCCGGCCACAAGGTGTACCCGTGGGTCGCGAAGACCCGGCACTCGACGCCGGGCGTGGGGCTCATCTCCCCGCCGCCGCACCACGACATCTACTCCATCGAGGACCTGGCCCAGCTGATCCACGACCTGAAGAACGCCAACCCCCAGGCGCGCATTCACGTCAAGCTGGTCTCCGAGGTCGGTGTCGGCACCGTCGCCGCGGGTGTGTCCAAGGCACACGCGGACGTCGTGCTCATCTCCGGCCACGACGGCGGCACCGGCGCCTCGCCGCTCACCTCGCTGAAGCACGCGGGCGGCCCCTGGGAGCTCGGCCTCGCCGAGACCCAGCAGACGCTGCTGCTCAACGGCCTGCGCGACCGCATCGTGGTGCAGACCGACGGCCAGCTGAAGACCGGCCGCGACGTGGTCATCGCCGCGCTGCTCGGCGCCGAGGAGTTCGGCTTCGCGACCGCCCCGCTGGTGGTCTCCGGCTGCATCATGATGCGCGTCTGCCACCTGGACACCTGCCCGGTCGGCATCGCCACCCAGAACCCGGTGCTGCGCGAGCGCTTCAACGGCAAGGCCGAGTTCGTGGTGAACTTCTTCCAGTTCATCGCCGAGGAGGTCCGTGAGCTCCTCGCCGAGCTGGGCTTCCGCACCCTGGAGGAGGCCGTCGGCCACGCCGAACTCCTCGACACCCAGCGGGCCGTGAACCACTGGAAGGCGCAGGGCCTGGACCTGGAGCCGCTGCTCCATGTGCCGGACCTGCCGGCCGGAGCCGTCCGCCACCAGGTGATCGAGCAGGACCACGGTCTGGAGAAGGCGCTCGACAACCAGCTGATCAAGCTGGCGGCCGACGCGCTGACCGCGGACTCGGCCGAGTCGGCGCAGCCCGTCCGCGCCCAGCTCGCCGTCCGCAACATCAACCGGACCGTCGGCACCATGCTGGGCCACGAGGTGACGAAGAAGTTCGGCGGCGCGGGCCTGCCGGACGACACCGTCGACATCACCTTCACCGGCTCCGCGGGCCAGTCGTTCGGCGCCTTCGTGCCGCGCGGTGTCACCCTGCGGCTGGAGGGCGACGCCAACGACTACGTCGGCAAGGGCCTCTCCGGCGGCCGGCTGGTGGTCCGCCCGGACCGCGGCGCCGACCACCTCGCCGAGTACTCGACCATCGCGGGCAACACCATCGCCTACGGCGCGACCGGCGGCGAGATCTACCTCCGCGGCCGGGTCGGCGAGCGCTTCTGCGTCCGCAACTCCGGCGCCACCGTGGTGTCCGAGGGCGTGGGCGACCACGGCTGCGAGTACATGACCGGCGGCAACGCCGTCGTGCTCGGGGACACCGGACGGAACTTCGCGGCCGGCATGTCGGGCGGCTTCGCCTACGTGATCGACCTCGACCCGGCCAACGTCAACAAGGAACTCACCTCGGCCGTCGGCCCGCTGGACGCCGACGACCAGCAGTGGCTGCACGGCGCCGCGCAGCGCCCCC
>NZ_JBYITE010000046.1:0-59046 GCF_057709105.1 Streptomyces sp. bgisy100 | reverse complement strand
CCCCCCCCCCCCCCCCCCCCCCCCCCCCCCCCCCCCCCCCCCCCCCCCCCCCCCCACCCCCGAAACCCACGACCACCCGCACCCGACAACGACACCGGCACCCGCACCGGCCCCGGCCCCGGCCCCGGCCCCGGCCCCGGCAGAAACGAACCGCCCGCGACCCCCGCACGGAACCTCACGCCGTACGCGGCGCCCCACCCCCCGCACCCACATCCACACCCGCACCCGCCCCCCGATCCGGCAGCACCGCCGACACCCGGAACCCCCCAGCCTCCGTCGGCCCCGACACGAACCCCCCGCCCAGCGCCCGCACCCGCTCCCGCATCCCCACCAGCCCGTTGCCCCCACTCGGCAGCCGCGCGTCCGAACCGCCCTCGGCAGCAGGCCCGTTCTCCACCAGCACCGCCACCTCGGCCTCCCGACGCGCCAGCCTCACCCGCGCCCGCGCCCCCGCCGCATGCTTGTGCACATTCGTCAACGCCTCCTGCACCACCCGGTACGCCGTCTGCTCCACCTGCGGCGCGTACGACCGCTCCTCCCCCTCCACCGACAGCTCCACGACCATCCCCGCCGCCCGAGACTCCCCCACCAGCGTCCCCAACTCGCTCAACTGCGGACCGTCCCCCACCGGCACCCCCGGCGACGCCCCCTCCGGCACCCCGGCCGCAGCCCCCTCGGCCACCACCGGCCGCACCGCACCCGCCGTACCCGCCGCACCCGCCGCGCCCTCCGGCGCCCCTCCACCGGCTACCACGCCCTCCGGCACCCCGGCACCAGCCGCCGCACCACCGGCACCTCCGCCCGCGGCGACGCTCCCGCCCGCAGCAGCGCCCGGCACACCCGCGCCGACCCCCTCCGGATCCGCCACGGACACCGAGCCCTCACCCGTCCGCAACACCCCCAGCATCTCCCGCAGCTCCGTCAGCGCCTGCCGCCCCATGTCCCCCACCAGAGCCGCGTTCCGCGACGCCCGCTCCGGATCCTTCAACGCCACCGCCTGCAACGCCGCCGCATGCACCACCATCAGCGACACCCGGTGCGCCACCACGTCGTGCATCTCCCGGGCGATCCGCGTCCGCTCCTCGCTCCGCGCCCACTCCGCCCGCTCCTCGGCCCGCTCCGCCAGCAGCGACAACTCCCGCTCCAGCCCGTCCGCGCGCTCCCGCAGGCTCTCCACCAGCCGGCGCCGCGCCCCGACGTACAGCCCGAGCAGCAGCGGAGGAGCGGTCAGCCCCAGCGCCATCAGCACCGAGACCAGCACCGTCACCCAGACCGGCGGCGCATAGCCCTCCTGCTGCACGTCCTGGTGGAAACGGATGAACGTGATCAGCAGCGTGCCCGCCAGCGACATCCCCGCCACCGCGACCGTCACCCGGCGCGGCACCTCCGAGGCGGCCAGCGTGTACAGCGCGACGATGCCGAGCAGAAAGCCCATCTCCGCCGGGATCACCGCGATCGAGACCAGCACCACCGCGACCGGCCACCGCCGCCGCAGCACCAGCGACGCCCCCGCCACCAGCCCCAGCAGCACCCCGAGCGTGACCGGAATCCGTACCTCGTGTGCGAAGGCCACCCCCTCGAACACGCACTCCACGGCAGCGACGACGGCGAGCACGATGTCCAGCACCATGCTCCGCCGTCTGGCCCACCACCACGGCCCTCCCGGCGCCTGGGCACCGCTCCCCGTGACTACCCCCGTTGTGGTCATACGCACCAGCGTACGGGCGGGCCCCGGTGAATTCCGGGTCCCCGTCGGCACGGACAACCCCGGTGAACGCCTGCCATATCCATGACTTTCACCCGAAACAATGAATCGGGCAGATTTTCGATACATGGCGGGGAACGCACCGACAGGCTGAGCATATGGTTCAAGCCAAAACCGAATTACGGGAACGCGCCCGGGAACTCCGCCGGGCAGGAGAGACGTACGACGTGATCGCGGCCCGGCTGGGCGTCTCGAAGAGCTCGGTCTCACTCTGGGTCCGGGACCTCCCGAGGCCCGACCGCCGCACCGGCCACGCCCGTCTGATGGCCGAGGCCCGCTGGGCACCCCACCGGCGAGCGCGGGACATCACCCGCCAGCAGACGAAACTCGCGGCCGCACAGCAGGTCGGCCGGCTCACCGACCGGGAGCTGTTCCTGGTCGGGGTGGGTCTCTACTGGTCGGAGGGGACGAAGTCCAAGCCGCACCGCACGGATGAGTCCGTCGCCTTCATCAACAGCGACCCCGACATGATCCGCGTCTTTCTGTCATGGCTCGACCTGCTGGGCGTGCGCACCGAGGACCGGCAGTTCCGGGTCATGATCCACGAGTCGGCCGACGTGGCCGCGGCGGAGCGCTTCTGGGCGGAACTGGTCGGCACACCGGTCTCCGACTTCGGCAGAACGACGCTCAAGAAGCACAATCCCAGGACCACTCGGAAGAACACCGGAGAGAACTACCGGGGCTGTCTGATCGTCCGGGTGCGGCGCGGAGCCGACCTTTACCGTCGCATCGAGGGCTGGTGGTACGGCATAGTGGTGGGGGCTCCAGCCGGCCAGCCGATCAAGCGTCCGGTTTAGCCCGTTTTACCATCCGCCGTAGTGTAATAGGCAGCACTGGGTCTTTTGGTGTCCTCAGTCCGGGTTCGAGTCCTGGCGGCGGAGCTCAATGTCCGAGCCTGCGGGTCCTGACCGTTTCCGGTCGGGACCCGCCCGCGTTTCCGGCCCGAATCACCCCGGTATCCTGCGGGTGTCCACCACCCGAAGCCGAAGGGCACACCCGTGAGCGCCAACCGCCCGGCAGCCGTCGTCGTTCTCGCAGCGGGTGAGGGCACCCGCATGAAGTCGGCGACCCCCAAGGTCCTGCACTCCCTCTGCGGTCGCTCCCTCGTCGGCCACGTCGTCGCCGCGTCCCGTGAGCTCGACCCGGAGCACCTCGTCGTGGTCGTCGGCCACGCCCGTGAGCAGGTCTCCGCCCATCTCGCCGAGATCGACCCCGCCACCCGTACCGCCGTTCAGCACGAGCAGAACGGCACCGGCCACGCGGTCCGCATGGGCCTGGAGGAGCTGGCCGGAGGCGGTGACGCGGCACCGGTCGGCGGCACCGTGGTCGTCGTCTGCGGCGACACCCCGCTGCTGACCGGGGAGACGCTCCAGCGGCTCTCCGACGTCCACTCCGCCGACGGCAACGCCGTCACCGTGCTCACCGCCGAGGTCCCCGACTCCACCGGCTACGGCCGCATCGTGCGGGACCCCGCGGACGGCGCGGTCACCGCGATCGTCGAGCACAAGGACGCCACCGAGGCGCAGCGCGCGATCACCGAGATCAATTCGGGGGTGTTCGCGTTCGACGGCGCGCTGCTGTCGGATGCGCTGGGGAAGGTCCGTACGGACAACAGCCAGGGTGAGGAGTACCTCACGGATGTGCTCGGCATCCTGCGGGAGGCGGGGCACCGGGTGGGGGCCGCGGTGGCGGCGGACCACCGGGAGATCCTGGGGATCAACAACCGGGTGCAGCTCTCGGAGGCCCGCCGGCTGCTGAACGAGCGGCTGCTGCGCGGGGCGATGCTGAGTGGCGTGACGGTGGTGGATCCGGCGTCGACCTGGGTGGACGCGTCGGTGACGTTCGAGCCGGACGTGGTGGTGCATCCGGGGACGCAGCTGCACGGTGCGACGCATCTGGCCGCGGGCGCCGAGGTGGGGCCGGGCTGCACGCTGACGGACACGGTGGTCGGCGAGGGCGCCCGGGTGATCAATACGGTGGCGGACGGTGCGCACGTCGGTGCGGAGGCGAACGTGGGGCCGTACGCGTATCTGCGGCCGGGGACGCGGCTGGGCCGGAAGGCGAAGGCCGGCACGTATGTGGAGATGAAGAATGCCGAGATCGGGGAGGGCGCGAAGGTGCCGCATCTCTCCTATGTCGGTGACGCCACGATCGGTGAGTACACCAATATCGGTGCGGCGAGTGTGTTCGTGAATTATGACGGAGAGCACAAGCACCACACGACGGTGGGCTCGCATTGCAGGACGGGCTCGGACAATATGTTTGTGGCTCCGGTCACGGTCGGGGACGGTGCCTACACCGCTGCCGGCTCGGTGATCACCAAGGATGTGCCCCCGGGTGCGCTGGCGGTCGCGCGCGGCCAGCAGCGCAATATCGAGGGTTGGGTCGCTCGTAAGCGCCCGGGGAGTGCCGCCGCGCAGGCCGCTTCGGCTGCTCGCAAGGAGCCTGACGGCGAGCAGTGACCGTCAAAGGGTGCGCCGTGCGGGGCGTACCGTGATAAGCACACGAAAAGTGTCCCCACCATTTTTCAGCTGGCAAGGAGACTGTTGCTGTGACCGGGATCAAGACGACCGGCGAGAAGAAGTTGATGCTCTTCTCCGGCCGCGCCCACCCAGAGCTGGCCGAGGAGGTCGCGCACCAACTGGGTGTGGGCCTGGTCCCGACGAAGGTTTTCGACTTCGCCAACGGTGAGATCTATGTCCGCTACCAGGAGTCGGCGCGTGGCGCGGACTGCTTCCTGATGCAGAGCCACACGGCTCCCATCAATAAGTGGATCATGGAGCAGTTGATCATGATTGACGCTCTGAAGCGGGCTTCCGCGCGGAGCATCACGGTGATCCTTCCGTTCTTCGGTTATGCCCGTCAGGACAAGAAGCACCGTGGCCGCGAGCCGATTTCGGCGCGTCTGGTGGCGGACCTGCTGAAGACGGCGGGTGCGGACCGGGTACTCACGGTCGACCTGCACACCGACCAGATCCAGGGCTTCTTCGACGGCCCGGTGGACCACCTCTTCGCGCTGCCGGTCCTGGCGGACTACGTGGGCGCCAAGGTGGACCGGTCGAAGCTGACCGTGGTGTCGCCGGACGCGGGCCGGGTGCGGGTGGCGGACCGGTGGTGCGACCGGCTGGGCGCGCCGCTGGCGATCGTGCACAAGCGGCGGGACAAGGACGTCGCGAACCAGGTGACGGTGCACGAGGTCGTCGGTGATGTCGAGGGCCGGGTGTGCGTCCTGGTCGACGACATGATCGACACCGGTGGCACGATCTGCGCCGCGGCGGACGCGCTGTTCGCGAACGGTGCGGAGGACGTCATCGTGACGGCGACGCACGGTGTGCTGTCGGGTCCGGCGGCGGACCGGCTGAAGAATTCGAAGGTGAGCGAGTTCGTCTTCACGAACACCCTGCCGACGCCGGGTGAGCTGGAGCTGGACAAGATCACGGTGCTGTCGATGGCGCCGACGATCGCGCGTGCGGTGCGTGAGGTGTTCGAGGACGGTTCGGTGACGAGCCTCTTCGAGGAGCAGGCCTGACGGTGCCGCCCGCCTGACGGTGCTGCTCCCTGACGGTGCCTGCTGCCCGACGGTGTCTGCTGCCTGAGGTGCCGGCCGCGGCTGTCGCCGAGTGCGGCTGCCGGTGGGCGTGAGCCTTGCGGGAAGCCCCCGGGGCCGGAGTTCTGCACTCCGGCCCCGGGGGCTTCCCGTGTGTCCGGGGTCCTGTCGCGATACCCCCGGATGATCGGTTTGGGGGGCGACCGGGCGGCCGGGTAGAATCACCGGGTTGCTCGGCGAGGGACACCGCTTCACATGAGTGGTGGTCCGTTATCGACGCGCTCTTCGTAGCAGGTCTGTCGTGGGCCGGGTGACGGCCGTCGGATCCATGCTTCCCCGGAAGCACCACCTGCGAGGAGCGCAGTCATGGCTGAGTACAAGATTTCCGCTGAGGCCCGTACGGAGTTCGGCAAGGGTGCTTCCCGCCGCAACCGTGTCGTCGGCAAGGTCCCGGGTGTCATCTACGGTCACGGCGCCGAGCCGTCGCACGTGCTGATCCCGGCGCACGACCTGATGATGGCCCTGAAGACCCCGAACGTCCTGATCAACCTGCAGGTCGACGGCAAGTCCCAGCTCGTCATCCCGAAGGCCGTCCAGCGTGAGGCCATCCGTGGCTTCCTGGTCCACATCGACCTGCTGGTCGTGCGGAAGGGCGAGAAGGTCACCGTCGAGGTCCCGATCCACGTCGAGGGCGACCTGGCGCCGGGCGGCAACCTGCTCGAGCACGTGCTGAACGCGCTGCCGGTCGAGACCGAGGCGACCCACATCCCGGAGGGCGTCACCGTCTCCGTCGAGGGCCTCGAGGCCGGTGCCTCGATCCACGCCAAGGACATCGACCTGCCGAAGGGCACCTCCCTGGCCGTCGAGGAGGACGCGGTGGTCCTCCAGGTTCTGGCCGCGCAGGCCGAGGAGCCGGCGGGCGAGGAGGCCGAGGAGGGCGAAGAGGCCGCCGAGGCCTGATCGTCCCGGATACTTCCGAGGTGTCGGCAGCCGCCCCGCTCCGCTGGAGCGGGGCGGCTGTCGTGCAGGGCGGCCGGAGCGGGGCACCGTACGATCCGGCCGGTACGGGACGGTTCGATCCGCAGCAGGAGAGACGTAGATGAGCGACGTGGACAGCCCCTGGCTCGTGGTGGGTCTGGGCAATCCGGGGCCGGAGTACGCGGCGAACCGTCACAATGTGGGCTTCATGGTGGCGGATCTGCTGGCGGAGCGGATCGGCGGCCGGTTCAAGGCGCACAAGTCGCGTGCGCAGGTGGTGGAGGGGCGGTTCGGCCCGCCGGGGCCGTCGAGCCGCCGGGTGATCGTGGCGAAGCCGATGTCGTTCATGAATCTGTCGGGCGGCCCGGTGTCGGCGCTGCGGGACTTCTACAAGGTGCCGCTCGCCCATGTCGTGGCGGTCCACGACGAGCTGGACATCGACTACGGGGCGCTGCGGCTGAAGCTGGGCGGCGGGGACAACGGCCACAACGGCCTGAAGTCGATCACGAAGGCGCAGGGTCCGGACTACCACCGGGTGCGGTTCGGGATCGGGCGGCCGCCGGGCCGGATGGACGTGGCGTCGTTCGTGCTGAAGGACTTCTCCGGGACGGAGCGCAAGGAGCTGGGGTACTTCGTGGACCGGGCGGCGGACGCGGTGGAGGGTCTGATGCTGGACGGTCTGGAGCGAGCCCAGGGTACGTACAACTCTTAAGGGGACAGCCCCGCCCAAGGTGCAGACCTGAGGTTGACCCAGCGCTCAGCTATGGCCAAGGATCGCCGCCATGGTCAGATCCACGACGAAGCGCAGCCGGGTGAGACGGGCGGGCGAGAGCGCCTTCGGACTGCTGCTGCTCGGCAGGAATCTGCTGATGGCGGCGATCGCCCTGGTCATTCTGGTGGCGGGGGTCTGGACGTCGTGGGGGACGGCGCAGTACGCGATGCTGACGAAGGGCCGGGAGCTGGGCACGATGACGGTGGCCCGGTGCGGTGAGAAGGCGTGCACGGGCCCGTTCGTGGCGACGGGGTCCGGCGAGGACCGGCGGAAGGTGTCGGTCGACGAGGCGGTCACGCACCGGGAGGGCGAGCGGCTGCTCGTCGCGGTGAAGCCGGGCACGGACGAGGTGGTGCGGACCGGCTGGGGCGGGGTGCTGCACGCCTGGGTTCCGCTGGCGGGCGCGCTGATGCTGGCCGCCGTGGTGGTGGCGGGCGGCCTGCGGATGCGCCGGACGGCGTGGGTGCTGGGTCTCGTGGGTGTGGCGGTGATGGGCGCGTCGTTCGCGGTGCTCTGAACAGCCATCCCTGGGCACCCATCCCTGAGCACCCATCCCCGGGCACACAGCCCCGGGCCCACATCCCTGAGCGCACATCCTTGGGAACACATCCTTGGGAACCCTTGGGAACACATCCCCGGGCACACAACCCTGAGCGCGCACCCCGGAGCGCGCATCGCTGCACACGCTCCCTGAGTGCCGGCCCCTCTGACCGCACGTCACCGAGCGCGCACCGCTCCGAGCCCGCGCCCCCGAGCGCGCACCGCTCCGAACACGCGTAGGCGAGCGCGCCTCGCTGCACACCTCCCCCACGGGTGGATCACCCACCGGCACGCATCAGGGGCCGGCCCACCCGGGCCGGCCCCTGATCCTTTCCGCTCGGAGGCGCGTCAGCCGGTGTTGCGGAGGCCGGCCGCCACGCCGTTGACGGTGAGCAGCAGGGCGCGGGAGAGCAGCGGGTCGGGCTCCTCGCCGCGCTCGGTCTCGCCGCGCTGCCGGTGGAGCAGGGAGACCTGGAGGTAGGAGATCGGGTCGAGGTAGGCGTCGCGGACGCGGAAGGTCTGCTGGAGCTCGGGGTGGGAGTCGAGGAGTTCCGTGCCGCCGGTGATGCGGAGGACTTCCTTGACGGTGAGCTCGTGCTCGGCCCGGATGACGTCGAAGACGTGCTTGAGGTCGTCGGGGACGAGGGTGTCGACGTAGTGCTGGGCGATCCGCAGATCGGTCTTGGCCAGGGTCATTTCGACGTTGGACAGGAAGTTGCGGAAGAAGTGCCAGTGCTGGTGCATCTCGTCGATGACGGTGTCCAGGCCGGCTTCCCGTGCGGCCTTGAGGCCCGATCCGACGCCGAACCAGCCGGGGACGATCTGCCGGGACTGGGTCCAGCCGAACACCCACGGGATGGCCCGCAGCCCGTCGAGTCCGGCGCCGCTGTCGGGGCGCCGGGAGGGCCGGGAGCCCAGGTGCAGGTCGGCGAGCTGGTCGACGGGGGTGGAGGCGAAGAAGTACGCGGGGAGGTCCGGGTCCTCGACGAGCCGGCGGTAGGCGCTGTGGGCGGCGTCGGAGACGGTGTCCATGGCCGCGTCCCAGCGGGTCAGCGCCTCGTCGGACTGGCGGGGCGCGGTGTGCAGCGCGGAGGCCTGGAGGGTGGCGGCGACGGTGAGTTCCAGGTTCTCCCGGGCCAGGGACGGCACGAGGTACTTGTCGGAGATGACCTCGCCCTGCTCGGTGACCTTGATCTCGCCGTCGAGGGTGCCCCACGGCTGGGCGAGGATCGCGTCGTGGGAGGGGCCGCCGCCGCGGCCGACGGTGCCGCCGCGGCCGTGGAAGAGGCGCAGCCGCACGCCGTAGCGGTGGGCGACGTCGCGGAGCCGGCGCTGGGCGCGGTGGATCTCCCACTGGGAGGTGGTGATGCCGCCGAACTTGGAGGAGTCGGAGTAGCCGAGCATCACTTCCTGGACGTCGCCGCGGAGGGCGACGAGCCGCCGGTAGGAGGGGTCGGCGAGCATCTCGTCGAGGATGCGGTCGGCTTCCTTGAGCTCGTCGGTGGTCTCCAGCAGGGGGACGATGCCGATCCTGGCCCAGCCGGCGTGGAGGTCGACGAGTCCGGCCTCGCGGGCGAGGACGGCGGCGGCGAAGACGTCGTCGGCGCCCTGGCACATGGAGATGATGTAGGACTCGACGACCTCGGGGCCGAACTGTTCGAGGGCTTCGCCGATGGTGGTGAACACGCCGAGGGTCTTGGCGCCGCCGGCGTCGAGCGGGGCGTGCTGCGGGGCGAGCGGGCGGCGGGAGCGGAGCTCCTTGGCGAGGAGCTTGCGCCGGTAGTCGCGCGGCATGTCGGCGTACCGCCAGGACTCCTCGCCGAGCCGGTCGAAGAGCTGGCCGAGGGCGTGGTGGTGGGCGTCGGCGTGTTCGCGGACGTCCATGGTGGCGAGCTGGAGCCCGAAGGCGGCCAGGGTGCGGATGGTGCGGTCCATGCGGCCGTCGGCGAACAGCCCGCCGCGGTGGGCGCGCAGGGATTCCTGGACGAGGGTGAGGTCGTCGAGGAGTTCGGCGGTGCCGAGGTAGTCGCGGCCCGGCTCGTGGGGGGTGCCCTTGGCGAGCCGTTCGCGGGTGTTGAGGAGCTTCTGCCGGATGCAGGTGACCTTGAGCCGGTAGGGCTCCTCGGAGTTGAGGCGCTTGTAGCGGGGGCTGATCTCGGGGAGCAGCTCCAGGTCGGTGCGGAGCGAGGTGGTGAGTTCCTCGGTGGCGCCGGTGTAGCGGATGGAGTTGGAGAGCAGGCCGCGGAGCTGGTCGACGAGTTCCAGGGCGTCGGAGATGCCGTGCTCGTGCTGGAGGATCAGCACCTCGCGGGTGACGGCGGGGGTGACGTTGGGGTTGCCGTCGCGGTCGCCGCCGATCCAGGTGCCGAAGGTGAGGGGGCGGGTGCCGGACGGCAGCTCGACGCCGACCCGGTCCAGCTCGGCGGCGAGGTCCTCCAGGACGTCGCCGACGGCTCCGGCGTGCAGCTCGTCGAGGTAGTAGATGGCGTTGCGGGCCTCGTCGGCGGGCTCGGGACGGGCGACGCGGAGTTCGTCGGTCTGCCAGACGAGGTCGATGTTCTCGGCGAGGCGGAGGTCGGCGCGGCGGCGGTCGCCGCCGTCCGCGGGCTCCTCCAGCAGGGCGGCGATCCGGCGGAGCTTGTTGAGGACGCTGCGGCGGGCGGCCTCGGTGGGGTGTGCGGTGAAGACGGGGCGCACCGTGAGATGCGCCACGGTGGCCCGCAGGTGCTCGGGGTCGGCGTCCTTGAGCCGGTCGGCGGTGCGGGCGAGGAGGCCGCCCTCGGCGGCGCGGCGGGCGCGGAGCTCCTTGCCGCGGTGGACCTGCTCGGTCACGTTCGCGAGGTGAAAGTAGGTGGAGAACGCCCGTACGAGCTTGCCGGCGGTCTCCAGGTCGGTCTCCCCGAGCAGCTGCGCGGCGGCCTCACCGTCCGTACGGGTGAGGGCACGCACACGTTCGACGAGGTCGAGGAGTGCGGGGCCCTCCTGGCGCACGAGGGTTTCCCCGAGCAGGTCTCCCAGGCGGCGGATATCGGCTCGCAGCGTGGCGTTGTCGCTGGTCTCGGGGGTGATGTCGGCACTGCTCACAGGTGCGGCTCCTTGCAGGGGATGAGCACGTCTGGCGGGGTGCGGACCGCGCTGTCCGACGGTCACCAGGATAGGTGGCCGCTGCCACGCCGTTTCACAGCCCTCTTGCCCGTTCATCGAGCCCTGCCATACTTACGAAGCCGTAGGTTACGGTTCCGTAGCTACATTCCGTTTCCATAGCCCGAGCTTCCAGCCCGACGAGGGACGCCCGCATGACCACAAGCCCCGATGTGATCGACGACGCCCCGACGTCCGCCGACACCGACCTCGCCACGCTCGGCGGGGACAGCAAGAGATCGATCGAGCAGCTCGCCCTGCTGCTGTTCATCACGGTTCCGTTTGTGGCGCTCGTCGCCGCGGTTCCGCTGGCCTGGGGATGGGGGGTGAGCTGGCTGGACCTGGGCCTGATGGTGTTCATGTACTACCTGGGGTGCCACGGGATCACGATCGGTTTCCACCGGTATTTCACCCACGGATCCTTCAAGGCGAAGCGCCCGCTGCGGATCGCGCTGGCGATCGCCGGGTCGATGGCGGTCGAGGGGCCGCTGGTGCGCTGGGTGGCCGATCACCGCAGGCACCACAAGTTCTCCGACGCCGAGGGCGACCCGCATTCGCCGTGGCGGTTCGGCGAGACGGTGCCCGCGCTGATGAAGGGCCTGTGGTGGGCCCACATCGCATGGATGTTCGACGAGGAGCAGACGCCGCAGCAGAAGTACGCCCCGGACCTGGTCAAGGACCCGGCGATCCGCCGGATCTCCCGCCAGTTCGTCTACTGGACCGCGCTGTCGCTGGCGCTGCCGCCGCTGGTGGGCGGCCTGGTGACGTGGTCCTGGCAGGGCGCGCTCACCGCGTTCTTCTGGGGCTCGCTGGTCCGGGTCGCGCTGCTGCACCACGTGACGTGGTCGATCAACTCGATCTGCCACGCGGTCGGCAAGCGGCCGTTCAAGTCCCGGGACAAGTCGGGCAACGTCTGGTGGCTGGCCGTGCTGTCGTGCGGTGAGTCGTGGCACAACCTGCACCACGCGGACCCGACCTCCGCCCGGCACGGCGTGATGCGCGGGCAGATCGACTCCAGCGCCCGGATCATCCGCTGGTTCGAGAAGCTGGGCTGGGCGTACGACGTCCGCTGGCCGACCGCCGAGCGCATCGACTCCCGCCGCAACACCGCCCCGGGCAAGGCCGAGGACGCGAAGGCGGCATGATTGACGGCGTGGCGATCGACAGCAGCAGTGAGAAGGACCGGGCCTCCGCCTCCGGAGGCCGCCGCGCCCGCCGGGTGCGGATGACCGGCAAGGAACGCCGGGAGCAGCTGCTGGACATCGGCCGCACGCTCTTCGCCGAGAAGGGCTTCGAGGGCACGTCGGTGGAGGAGATCGCGGCGAAGGCCGGGGTGTCCAAGCCGGTGGTCTACGAGCACTTCGGCGGCAAGGAGGGGCTGTACGCCGTTGTGGTGGACCGCGAGATGCGGCAGCTGCTGGACATGGTGACCGGGGCGCTGACCGCGGGCCACCCCCGGGAGCTGCTGGAACAGGCGGCGTTCGCGCTGCTGGACTACATCGAGACCTACACCGACGGCTTCCGCATTCTGGTGCGGGATTCCCCGGTCGCCCAGTCCACGGGCACCTTCGCCTCCCTGATCAGCGATATCGCCACGCAGGTCGAGGACATTCTGGGGCTGGAGTTCAAGGCCCGGGGCTTCGAGCCGAAGCTGGCGCCGCTGTACGCGCAGGCGCTGGTCGGCATGGTGGCGCTGACCGGCCAGTGGTGGCTGGATGTGCGGAAGCCGAAGAAGGCCGAGGTGGCGGCGCATCTGGTGAATCTGGCCTGGCACGGCCTGGACGGCCTGGAGCCCAAGCCCCGGCTCGTCGGTCACCGGCGGAACTGAGGCGGTACCGGGAGCCGGGGCGGTGTCGGTGCGGTGCCCCGGGCCGTGGCTATCCGGCCTCAAGGAACTCCAGGCGGTTGCCGACCGGGTCCTCGGAGTAGAAGCGCCGGTGGCCGGGGAGGCCGTCGTCCCAGTGCACGGGGGCTCCTGCGGCGGCGAGGCGGCTGCCGAGGGCGTCGATTCCCACGACCCGCAGGCCCGGGTGGGCCTTCCGCCCCGGCCGGAAACCGGCTTCGACTCCTAAGTGCAGCTGCACCGCGCCGGCGGCGAACCAGCAACCGCCGCGGGCGGCGAGCACCGGCGGTTTCGGGACCTCGGTCATGCCGAGCACCCCCGAGTAGAAGGCACGCAGGAGGTCCTCGCTGCCGGGCGGGGCGGCCAGTTGGACATGGTCGACGGCGCTGATCATCAGGCGATCCTCCGGGCGACGGCGAAGATCCGCCGGAAGGGGAAGACCGTGCCGTGCGGGCCGGGCGGGTAGGCCTTGCGGAGCAGGTCGCGGTACTGGCCGAGGAATTCCTCGCGGGCCGGCCCGTCGTCGGCGAGGACGGTGAGCACCGGCCGCAGGGCGGTGCCCTTCACCCAGTCCAGGACGGGGTCCTCCCCCTGGAGCAGCTGGATGTAGGTGGTCTCCCAGGCGTCGGCGTCGAAGCCGAGGTCGGTGAGCCGGGTCAGGTACTCCCAGGGTTCGAGGACGTGGACGAAGCGCCGTCCGTGGCTGCCGAGCCGGTCCCGCCACTGGGGGGTGTCGCAGAGTTCGCCGAGCAGCGCGTGGCTGGGGGAGACGAAGTTGCCGGGGACCTGGAAGGCGAGGACGCCGCCGGGAACGAGGGCGTCGGCCCAGGCGGGGAAGGACTCGGTGTGCCGGGGGACCCACTGGAGGGCGGCGTTGGAGACGATCAGGTCGTACGGCTCCTCGGGGGCCCAGCGGGCGGCGTCGGCGGCGCGGAAGTCGAGGCTGCCGCCGCCCGGGGTGGGACCTGCGTACCGGGCGGCCCGGGCGAGCATGTCGGCGGAGTTGTCGAGCCCGGTGATGCGGGCGTCGGGCCAGCGGTCGGCGAGCAGGGTGGTGACGTTGCCGGGGCCGCAGCCGAGGTCGGCGATGCGGGCCGGACGGTTGCCGGACGGCAGCTCGGGTATGCGGTGGAGCAGGTCGTGGAACGGGCGGGTCCGATGGCCGGAGTGGCGCAGGTACTGATCCGGGTCCCATATGGGTTCTGGCACAGGTGTTGCCCCCTTGCTGAGCGGACGGGCCGGAAGCGGAATCGCTTCACGCGCCGACGATGCCCATACGTTGACCAGAGTATCTCTTGACGTCAAGAGACTTCACGTCGACAGACCTACTACACTGATCGCCATGGAGGACGAGGTCGATCGGCTGGTCGCGGCGTGGCGCCGGGAGCGCCCTGATCTCGACGTGGAACCCCTGGAGGTGCTGAGCCGGGTCAGCCGGCTCGCGCGGCACCTCGACCGGGCCCGTCGGCTGGCGTTCGCCGAGCACGGCCTGGAGCCCTGGGAGTTCGACGTGCTCACCGCACTGCGTCGGGCCGGGACCCCGTACCAGCTCTCGCCGGGGCAGTTGCTCACCCAGACCCTGGTCACCTCCGGCACCATGACCAACCGCATCGACCGGCTCGCCAAGAAGGGCCTGGTCGAGCGGCTTCCCGACCCCAGCGACCGGCGCGGTGTGCTGGTCCGGCTGACCGCGGAGGGGCAGGACCGTGCCGACCGCTCCCTGGCCGGGCTGCTCGACCAGGAACGAGCCATCCTCGCCCGGCTGTCCCGCGGCGAGCAGGGCGAACTGGCGGGTCTGCTACGCCAGTTGACCGCCCCGTTCGACAACGTCCCCGGCTAGGTCGACGGGTCCCACGCCGGCCCGGCGGGCCAGTGCCACCGCCGCGAGGGTGGAGTGCACCCCGAGTTTGCCCAGCACGTTCTGCATATGGGTGCGGACCGTGTGCGGGGAGAGGAAGAGGCGCTCGGCCACGGCCTTCCGGCCCAGCCCGGCCACCATGCAGCGCAGCACCTCGCGCTCCCGCGGGGTCAGCGACTCCACCAGCCGCTCGCTCTCCGTCCGGTGCTTGCGGGCCGCGGTCAACTCCCGCAGCACACCGGTGAGCAGGGCCGGCGGCAGATGTGTCTCCTCCCGCAGCACCCCGCGGATGACGGAGAGCAGCCGGGACAGTGAGCAGTCCTTGGCGACCCAGCCGGAGGCACCGGCCTGGAGGGCCGCGGCGGCGCGGCGCGGGTCGTCGCGCTCGGCGATGACCACGGTGCGCACCCCCGGCTGGCCCGAACGGACCCCGGCGACCAGCGATATCCCGTCCACCGCGCCCTCGCCGACGGCCTCGGGCACCGTGCCGAAGGCTGCGCGGCCGTCCGGGGGCGGGCCGGCGCCGAGGTCGGCGTCGACCAGCAGGACGTCGAACCGGCGCCCCTCCGAGGCCGCGCGGTCCAGACAGCGCAGCGCGGCGGGACCGCTGCCGGCCGCCGACACCTCCACATCCGGCTCGGCCGCCAGGGCCGCGGCGAGCGACTCGGCGAAGATGCGGTGGTCGTCCACCACCAGGACCCGGATCCGTGACATAAAGCCCCCATGTCTCGGGGTGACGGGCAGAGTGGGTACGGCGCACGTGACGGAGAACCACATGGGTCGCACGGCCGCCGCCGTGCTGTGACTGCCCCGCCCCGGGCGCCGTACCGACTGTCTCGCCCCCTGAACAGCACCGGCCCCCACCGGTGCTGAGCATCAGAGTACGGCGGCTCCGGTGCGAGGGAAGGCGATTGGGAAAACTGTTTGCGCTGGCCGCCCAGGGTGAGCCGGATCCCCGGCCCCGGGTCACCGCCGGCCGGCGCCCGCCGGACGCCGGTCCCGGAACGGCGGGGCGCGACGGATACGGGGCTCTCCCCGGGGTGTCCACGGTGTCCAACGCGCCGGGCAACCCGCCGAGGGCGCGGGGCGCGGCAGGCGTCCCGGCGTTCGCACGTGGTCCCAACGGGTGGGCGCGTCTCTGTCGCCCCCGGCGCGCCGCTCGGGAGAAACGGCCCTCCGCGGCGGCGCCGGGAGCGGTACGGCGGGCCGCCCTGTCGCCCCGGCGTCGGGCCGCCCGGCGTCAGGCGCTCCGCGGCCGGCATCCGCACGGCCCGGGAGACGAGCTCGAGCGGCTCCTCCCGGCCGCCGTCGCCGGCGCCGGGTCCGGAGCCGGAGCCGGGCGGCGTCAGGCCAGGCGGCGGGCGCCCGCCGAGGGTACGGCCGGGAAGATCCGCGGGGCCCGGAGCCCCGCGGCGGCGAAGGCCTCGGTGACGGCCGCGGCCACGGCGTCCGCCTCGGCCTCCGTGACCAGGACGATCGCCGAACCGCCGAAGCCGCCACCGGTCATCCGGGCGCCCAGCGCGCCCGCCGCGTTCGCCGCCTCGACCACCAGGTCCAGTTCGGCGCAGGAGACCTCGAAGTCGTCGCGCAGCGAGGCGTGTCCGGCGGTGAGCACCGGTCCGATGGAGCGGGTGTCCCCGGCGTCCAGCAGGCCGATGACCTGCTGCACGCGTGCGTTCTCGGTCACCACATGACGGACGTAGCGGCGCACGGTGGGGTCGTGCAGGTGTGCCAGGGCCTCGTCCAGGTGCTCCGGTACAACGTCCCGTAGAGCGTGCACGCCCAGCGCACGCGCCCCCTCTTCACAGCCCTCGCGCCGCTGGGCATACGCCCCGTCGCCGAGCTCGTGCTGCACCCGGGTGTCGACGACGAGCAGCCGCAGGCCCTCGGCGGCGAGGTCGAGGGGGACCTGCCGCTGGGCGAGGTCGCGGGTGTCGAGGTGGAGGGCGTGGCCCGCGGTGCAGCAGGCGGCGGCCGTCTGGTCCATGATCCCGACGGGGACGCCGACGAAGACGTTCTCCGCGCGCTGGCAGAGCCGGGCCAGCTGCCAGGGCTTCAGACCCAGTTCGAACAGGTCGTTGCAGGCGACGGCGGTGACGACCTCGAGGGCCGCGGAGGAGGACAGCCCGGCACCGGTCGGCACGGTGGATTCGAGGTGCAGGTCCAGGCCGGTGACCGGGTGGCCCGCGTCGCGCAGCGCCCACACCACGCCGGCCGGGTAGCCGGCCCAGTCCTTGCGCCCGCCGGGCGCGAGCTCGTCGGCGCGGAGTTCCACGACGCCGCCGGGCACGTCGGCCGAGTGCAGCCGCAGCAGCCCGTCGGTACGCCGGGAGACGGCGGCGACGGCGGTGCGCGGCAGGGCGAGCGGCAGCACGAACCCGTCGTTGAAGTCGGTGTACTCACCGATGAGGTTCACCCGCCCGGGAGCGGCCCACACCCCCTCGGGGGCGGCGCCGAACAGCTCCCGGAACGCGGCGGCGAGCGGGTCGGTCACGCTTCGTTCTCCCGCTTCTGCGCGAAGGTCCACGCGTCGGCAACGATGCCCGCGAGGTCGGCGCGGCCCGGCTGCCAGCCGAGGAGGGCGCGGGCCCGGTCGGCGGAGGCGACGAGGACGGCCGGGTCCCCGCCGCGGCGGGGGGCGACGACCTCGGGGATCGGGTGGCCGGTGACGCGGCGGACGGTCTCGACGACCTCGCGGACGGAGAAGCCGTTGCCGTTGCCGAGGTTGCAGATCAGGTGCTCACCCGGGCGGGCGGCGTCCAGCGCGAGGAGGTGGGCCTCGGCGAGGTCCGCGACGTGGATGTAGTCGCGGACGCAGGTCCCGTCGGCGGTCGGGTAGTCGTCGCCGAAGACGGAGATGGCCTCCCGCCGGCCCTGCGCGACCTGGAGGACGAGCGGGATCAGGTGCGACTCGGGGTCGTGCCGCTCGCCGTACTCGCCGTACGCACCGGCGACGTTGAAGTAGCGCAGCGAGACGGCCGCCAGGCCGTGCGCGGCGCACTCGCCGCCGATCATGTGGTCGACGGCGAGCTTGGAGGCGCCGTAGGGGTTGGTCGGCGCGGTGACGGCGTCCTCGCGGATGGGGGTGGTGTCGGGCTCGCCGTAGGTGGCGGCCGTGGAGGAGAAGACGAGGGTGCGGACCCCGGCCTCCCGCATCGCGGCGATCAGCTCGGTGGTGCCGCCGACGTTGTTCCGCCAGTACTTCTCGGGGTTCACCACGGACTCCCCGACCTGCGAGAAGGCCGCGAAGTGCAGGACGCCGTCGTAGGAGGCGTCGAGCCGGACCGCGCCGTCCGGGGCGGTCAGGTCCTGGACGCGCCCCTCGATGAACCCGGCGTCCGCCGGAACCGCCGCACGGTGGCCGGTGGACAGGTCGTCCAGCACGGTGACCTGGTGGCCCGCCTCCAGCAGATGCGCCGCGACGACGCTGCCGACATAGCCGGCGCCCCCGGTGACCAGGTACTTCCTCTGCCGTTCCGGCTGCTCGCCCTGCTGCCCGTTGCTCACTGGTTCGCTACCTCTCGCAGTCGCTCGGCCGCGGCCTCCGGCGGCACATCGTTGATGAACACATTCATGCCGGATTCGGAACCCGCGAGAAACTTCAGCTTGCCGGAAGTGCGGCGAATGGTGAAAAGCTCGAGGTGGAGTGCGAAGTCCGCGCGGCCGGCGCCCCGGCCCTCCCAGCCGCCGAACGGCGCCTGGTGCCAGGCCGAGATGTACGGGGTCGGCGGTTCGCCCGCGCCGAAGATCCGGTCGAAGCGCCGCAAGAGTTCCAGATAGAGCTGTGGGAACTCTGTGCGCGCGGCGTCGTCCAGCGCGAGCAGGTCCGGCACCCGCCGCCGGGGGTAGAGGTGCACCTCGTACGGCCAGTGGGCGGCCCGGGGCACGAACGCCGTCCAGTGCTCCCCCTCCAGCACGATCCGCCGGCCGTCGGCGCGCTCGTCCGCCACCACGTCGTCGAAGAGGTTCCGGCCGGTGCGCTCCCGGTGCGCGGCGAGGGAGCGCAGCACCAGCTCGGTGCGGGGCGTGGTGAAGGGGTAGGCGTAGATCTGGCCGTGCGGGTGGCCGAGGGTGACCCCGATCTCCGCGCCGCGGTTCTCGAAGCAGAAGACCTGCTCGACGGCGGGCAGTCGGGACAGCGCGGCGGTGCGGTCGGTCCAGGCGTCGAGGACGAGACCGGCCCGCTCCTCGGTGAGGTCGGCGAAGGAGGCGCGGTGGTCGGGGGTGAAGCAGACGACCTCGCAGCGGCCGGAGTCGCCGGCCAGGGAGGGGAAGCGGTTCTCGAAGACGGCGACGTCGTAGTCGTCGGCGGGGATCTCGCTGTCCCGGCCCGGGCGGGACGGACAGAGCGGGCAGGCGTCGGCCGGGGGGTGGTAGGTGCGGGTCTGCCGGTGCGAGGCGATGACGACCCGGTCGCCGAGGAGCGGGTCGTGGCGGACCTCCGAGGCGGTGGCGACCTCGGGGAGCGGCCTGCGGTCGGGGGTGTTGCGTACCGCGTCGTCGCGGAGGTCGTAGTAGATGAGCTCACGGCCGTCCGCGAGCCGGGTCGCCGTTCTCTTCATCCGAGGCCCCCTCGGCCACATCTTGCAAACATAAACAAACACAGTTAATCACAAGCCAACAGCCGGACCAACGTCGCGAGCACGCCCCGGCAAAGCCCCGCAAAGGGCGCGCGATCATCACGGACGAACAACAGGTACCACCAGAACCGTTCACGTTCGGACCGCATGGGCGTACGTTTCTGTTCGTTCCGGTCCCGGCCTGCGGGCTGCGGCCGACGGGCGTCCCCGTCCTCCCGAAGAGAGTGATCCATGGACCATCTGGCCGCAGGGCTCCGGCTCCCCACCAACGCGCTCGACTACACCATCCTCGGCATCTACTTCGCCGTGGTGCTCGGCGTCGGATTCGCCGCGCGGAGGAGTGTGCGGACGAGCCTCGACTTCTTCCTCTCCGGGCGGTCCCTCCCCGCCTGGGTCACCGGTCTCGCGTTCGTCGCCGCCAACCTCGGCGCCCTGGAGATCCTGGGCATGGCGGCGAACGGCGCCCAGTACGGCGCCTACACCGTGCACTGGTACTGGGTCGGCGCCATCCCGGCGATGGTCTTCCTCGGCCTGGTGATGATGCCCTTCTACTACGGCTCGAAGGTGCGGTCCGTCCCGGAGTTCCTGCTGCACCGCTTCGGACAGTCCTCGTACCTGCTCAGCTCGGTCATCTTCTCCGTGGCGTCCGTGCTGGTCGCGGGCGTCAACCTGTACGCGATGGCGATCGTGATCGAGGCGCTGATCGGCTGGCCGCAGTGGGTGGCGATCGTCGTGGCCGGCTTCTTCGTCCTGGCCTACATCACCCTCGGCGGGCTCTCCTCCGCCATCTACAACGAGGTGCTGCAGTTCTTCGTGATCCTCGCCGCGCTCATCCCGCTCACCGTCGTCGGCCTCAAGCGGGTCGGCGGCTGGGACGGGCTCACCGACAAGCTCACCGGCGCGCACGGGGACGACTTCATCAGCGCCTGGGGCGGCACCGGAATCGGCTCGTCCAACCCGCTGGGCGCCAACTGGCTCACCATCGTGCTCGGTCTCGGCTTCTGCCTGAGCTTCGGCTACTGGACGACCAACTTCGCCGAGGTGCAGCGCGCCCTCTCCGCCAAGAACCTCTCCGCCGCGAAGCGCACCCCGCTCATCGCCGCGTTCCCCAAGATCTTCATTCCGCTGGTCGTGGTGCTGCCCGGGCTGATCGCCCTGGTCATGGAGCCGGACCTGGGCAAGGAGGGCAGCGGGCTGGAGTACAACGACGCGATCCCGGTGCTCATGCGCGACCTGCTGCCGAACGGTGTGCTGGGCGTCGCCGTGACCGGTCTGCTGGCCGCCTTCATGGCCGGCATGGCGGCCAACGTCTCGTCGTTCAACACGGTGTTCACCAACGACATCTGGGCCGCGCACATCGTGCGGGGCCGGGAGGACCGGTACTACCTGGCGACCGGGCGCGTGGTGACGGCGGTCGGCGTGCTCGGCGGCATGGGCACCGCGTTCATCGCCTCCTCGTTCAGCAACATCATGAACTACCTGCAGACGCTGTTCTCGTTCTTCAACGTGCCGCTGTTCTGCGTCTTCATCATCGGCATGTTCTGGAAGCGGGCCACCGCAGCGGCCGGGTTCTGGGGACTGCTCACCGGCACCGTCGCCGCGATGATCAACTACTTCTGGTTCTACAAGCAGGGCGTCATCGACATCCCCAGCGACCAGGGGGCCAACTTCGTCTCCGCGATCGTGGCGTTCGTGGTGGGCGGCGTGGTGATGGTCGGGGTGTCCCTGTTCACGAAACCCAAGCCGGTCGAGTCGCTGGCCGGCCTGGTGTACGGCACCACCTCGCCCGGTATGGCGGAGCCCCCGGCGGCGGGCGACGAGGCCTGGTACCGCAAGCCCGCCCTGCTGGGCTGGGGCGCGATCATCCTGGCCGCCCTCTGCTACGTCCCGTTCTCCTTCTGAGGCCGAGGTAACACACCATGAGCGAGTACGAGTACCAGCACCAGGTCGAGGAGCTCGAGCAGAAGTCCGCGACCGCGGCCCGGCTCTTCGACGTGCGGCGCATCATCGGCGGACTGTTCGTCGTCTACGGCGTCATCATCACCGTCGCCGGCATCACCGCCTCCGAGGCGGACCTGAAGAAGGCCGAGGACATCAACATCAACCTCTGGACGGGCCTGTCGATGCTCGCCCTGGGGCTGGCGTTCCTGCTCTGGCTGAAGCTGCGGCCCGCGGTGCCTCCGCCGCCGCTGCCGGAGGCCGAGGAGCAGGAGACTCCGTAGCGGAGCGGTCCCGTGCGGAGAGGCCCGGCGCGGGCCCGGTACGGCGGGCCCGGAGCGGAACGGCCCGGCGCGGCGGGGGCCGGTGCGGCGGGGGCCGGTGCGACGCGGGGCCCGGCGGTCAGTCCGGCCGGGGCCCCGCCGGTGCGCCGGCCCGCTCCAGCAGCCCGGTGCGGGCGGCGAGCGCCGCCGCCTCCAGCCGGGAGCCGACCCCCAGCTTCATCAGCACCCGCTGCACATGGGTCCGGGCGGTGCTCGACGCGATGCCCATCCCCGCCGCGATCAGCCGGGTGTCCTCGCCCTCCGCGACCCGCACCAGCACCTCGACCTCGCGGGGGGTGAGCATCTCCAGCAGCCGCGCCGCCTCGTCGTCCGGCTGCACCGCCGGGTTGAGGAGCTCGGCGAAGGCACCCTGGAGCAGCTGCGGGGCGACGGCCGCCTCCCCCGCGCGGGCCTTGACCATCGCGCGCTCGACGCCCTCGATCCGCTCGTCGTGCCGGACGTAGCCGGACGCCCCGGCGGCGAACGCCGCGGCGATCCCCCGCGAGCTGGTCACCGGCCCCAGCACCACCACGGCGACCTGCGGCCGCTCCCGCTTGATCCGGACCACCGGATCGAACGCCCCCGGGTCGGCCGGCGCCGCCGTCCCCAGCAGGCACACCTCCGGCGCCCTGCTGACCACCAGCTCGGCCGCCCCCGCACACGGCGCCGCCGCGGCCAGCACCCGGTGGCCTCTTAACTTCAGAGCCGAGGCCAGTGCCTCGGCGAGCAGCCGGTGGTCGTCGACCACCATGAGCCGTACGCCCATGAGCTCTCCCCCAATCCCCCGAAGCCCCTGGGCCTCGTGTCCCCGGAAGCTACACGCTCGGCCGGAGCCACGTGCCCGATACCGGGGAGAAGCCTCACCGAATGCCGAAATCCCTGCTATTCAGGGCCGATAGGGGCTGGAACCGGACCGGCCCCGCCCGTACCCGGAGGTACGGACGGGGCCGGCGGAGCACCGCGGCGACGGCTACGGGGCGCCGAACACCAGCCCCGCGTACTCCTTCTGACCGGGCAGCGGCTCCCGGTCGGTGGCGTACTTCTGGGTCATGTACAGCCGGTTGCCCTCATAGGCGAACGGCAGGAACTCGGGAGAGAAGGCACTCTCCGTCCGGGCCTCGGACTTCGGCATCTTCAGCAGCACCGACACGTCGTACGAGTCCGGGTCGATGCTCACGACCTGGCCGCCCTTGTCGAAGGTGGGCTTCACATAGGCGATGACGTTGCCGTCGTCGTCCGTCCGCAGCGGCAGCATGGTGCGCTGTTCGCCCGCGGGGGCCTTGCCCGTGGACTTGCCGCTGTCCAGCCGGAATCCGACGATCTCGTTGGTCCGCCCGTACTCGGTCTGCCCCTTGTGCTCGCCGGTCGGCAGGTACACGGAGTCCTTGCTCACGGCCACCATCCGGCAGCCCTCGACCTCGGTGCTCCCGCAGCGGGGGGTGTACTCCCCGCTCCGCGTCCCGATCTTGCTGCGCAGCTTGCCCGCCTTGCCGCTGTCGTCGATCGCCAGGAAGTCCGAGACGGAGCTGCCGGTGTCGTCACCGGCGTCGATGCCGATGACCAGCGGATCGGTGGAGACCACGTGGACGTTGTCGATGCCGCTGGGCAGCTTGTAGACCGAGGTCGGCGCGCCGGTGGCCGGGTTGAGCGACTGGACCTCCATGTTGGGCTTGCTGTAGTCGCCGCAGCGCCGCACCGCGACCAGCCTGGTGCCGCCGCCGTAGCCGTCGTCGTCGCAGTCGGAGTCGGCCTTGGGCTGCCAGAGCCGCTTGCCGCCGAGGCTCCAGGCGGCGCCGCCGCTGGTGCCGCCGGCGGCGACCGTGCCGCCGCCGATGGTCACCTCGGCGAAGCGGACCTTTTCGTCGGCGACCTCGACCGACTTCTGCCAGACCTTCGTGCCCTTCTTCAGGTCGAACACCCCGACCTCGGTGCAGCCCTGGTGCACCGTCTTCTTGGTGACCTTGGCCCCCTGGAAGAGGACCGCCACCTTGCCGTCCGCGGTGATGTGCGGCGACGCCCAGCAGATCGAACCGTCCAGCGGGATCTGCCACTTGCGGTGGGCACCGGTGACGTCGTAGCCGACGAGCTTGTCGACGTCGCCCTTGGCGAAGACCGTGTCGGTGACCCAGAGGCCCTCGGTCGTCACCTGCTCCTCGACCTTGGGCCGGGGGAGCTTGGCGAGCAGCTCGGCCTCGGCCGCGGGGCCGGGCTTGCCGCCGCCCGAACCGCCGCCCTCGCCACCGCTGCCGCCGGAGGAGGTGCCGGCCTCGTTCCTGGGGTCGTCGTCACCGCCGGCGGCCACGAACACCCCGCCGACGACCAGCAGCAGCACGGCCACGACCGCGCCGACCACGATCAGCACCCCGCGGCGGGAGCCACCGGACTGCGGCGGCACACCGCCGCCCGCGAACTGCGCCGGGGGCGGGTACATGCCGTACGCCTGCTGGCCGTAGGGCTGCTGGGGCGGCTGGCCGTACGGCTGCTGGGGGGTGGGCTGCTGACCGTACGGCGGCTGGCCGTAGGGCTGCTGCGCGTACGGCTGTTGGGGCTGCTGGCCGTAGGGCTGCGGGGCCGGGTAGCCGTAGGCGGGCTGACCTGGCTGTCCGGGCTGACCGGACTGCTGCGGGGCCGGGTAGCCGTACGCCGGCTGGCCGGGCGCGCCGAAGCCGCCGCCCTGCGGCGGCGCGGGGGGCGGTCCCTGCGGCGGCGGGGTCTGGGGGGCCGGGCCCTGAGGTGCGGGGCCTTGAGGTGCCGGGCCCTGAGGTGCGGGGCCCTGGGGTGCGCTCTGCGGCGGCTGGGCCTGCGGCTGCTCGGGGCTCTCCGGTGTCTTCTCCAGCCGGGGGCTCGCCGGCGCGGGGCTCTGCGGAGAGCCGTCCCCGGGCCCACCGCTCGGCGGCTGCTGCGGGTACCCGTAGGCGGGATCCTGGGGAGCACCGAAGCCGCCCTGCGGCGGATTCGGCGGCTGGGGCGGCTGTGACATCAGCTTTCCTCTTTTGCGCGGGTACACCACCCGACCGGTCTCCCCCGCGATCCTGGCCGGTTTTCGACCGTGCCAGGATGGAGCGATTCGGGCATGCATCCCCGCCGGTCAAACGGCAGTCGAGCGGGGCTTCTTTGTATCACCCGGCCCCGACAGGGCACGGCCTCGTCCCGCAGCCATGGGACAGCTGAGACCCGCCCGTGACGCTGCCGTTGCACGGCCCCCGGACCGGCGCGGCGGTCCGGGGAGGCGGCGCAAGGACAGCGAACGAGCCCGACAGATCAGACGTCTTCGGCCATTTCCAGCCAGCGCATCTCCAGCTCGTCCCGCTCCGACGCCAGTTCCCGCAGCTCGGCGTCGAGCTTCGCCACCCGCTCGAAGTCCGTGGCGTCCTCGGCGATCTGCGCGTGCAGCTTGGCCTCCTGGTCGCCGATGCGGTCCAGGCGGCGCTCGATGCGCTGGAGTTCCTTCTTCGCGGCACGGGTGTCACCCGCCGGCTTCGGCTTCTCGGCGGCGGGTGCCGCGGGCGCCGGCGCCGCGGCCTCGGCCACCTGCCGGCGGCGCTCCAGGTACTCGTCGAGTCCGCGCGGCAGCATCCGCAGCGTCGCGTCGCCGAGCAGGGCGAACACCCGGTCCGTGGTCCGCTCGATGAAGTAGCGGTCGTGCGAGATGACGATCAGCGAGCCCGGCCAGCCGTCGAGGAGGTCCTCCAGCTGGGTCAGGGTCTCGATGTCGAGGTCGTTGGTGGGCTCGTCGAGGAAGAGGACGTTCGGCTCGTCCATCAGCAGCCGGAGGATCTGCAGCCGCCGCCGCTCACCGCCCGACAGGTCCCCGACCGGGGTCCACTGCTTCTCCTTGGCGAAGCCGAACTTCTCGCACAGCTGCGAGGCCGACATCTCCCGGCCCTTGCCGAGGTCCACCCGGCTGCGCACCGCCTCGACGGCCTCCAGGACCCGCCAGGTGGGGTCGAGTTCGGCGACCTCCTGGGAGAGGTGGGCCAGCTTGACGGTGCGGCCGACGGTGACCCGGCCGGCGGCGGGCTGGGCCTCGCCCGCCGTGCGGGCCGCCTCGGTCATGGTGCGCAGCAGCGAGGTCTTGCCCGCGCCGTTCACCCCGACCAGGCCGATGCGGTCGCCGGGGCCGAGCTGCCAGGTGAGGTGCTCGATCAGCAGCTTGGGGCCCGCCTGGACGGTGACGTTCTCCAGGTCGAAGACGGTCTTGCCGAGCCGGGAGTTGGCGAACTTCATCAGCTCCGCCGAGTCCCGGGGCGGCGGCACGTCCGCGATCAGCTCGTTGGCGGCCTCGATGCGGAAGCGCGGCTTGCTGGTGCGGGCCGGGGCGCCGCGGCGCAGCCAGGCGAGCTCCTTGCGCATCAGGTTCTGCCGCTTGGCCTCCTCGGTCGCGGCGATGCGCTCCCGCTCGGCGCGGGCGAAGACGTAGTCGGAGTAGCCGCCCTCGTACTCGTGGACGGCGCCGCGCTGGACGTCCCACATCCGGGTGCAGACCTGGTCCAGGAACCAGCGGTCGTGGGTGACGACCACCAGCGCGGAACGCCGGGCCCGCAGGTGCTCGGCGAGCCAGGAGATGCCCTCGACGTCGAGGTGGTTGGTGGGCTCGTCGAGGACGATCAGGTCCTGTTCCTCGATGAGCAGCTTGGCGAGGGCGATGCGGCGCCGTTCACCGCCGGAGAGCGGGCCGATGACGGTGTCCAGCCCCTCGGGGAAGGCCGGCAGGTCCAGGCCGCCGAAGAGGCCGGTGAGGATGTCGCGGATCCGGGCGTCGCCGGCCCACTCGTGGTCGGCCAGGTCGCCGATCACCTCGTGCCGGACGGTGGCGGCCGGGTCGAGGGAGTCGTGCTGGGTGAGGACGCCGAGCCGCGTTCCGCCGGAGTGGGTGACGCGGCCGGTGTCCGGGGACTCCAGCTTGGCGAGCACCCGGATGAGCGTGGTCTTGCCGTCGCCGTTGCGGCCGACGACGCCGATCCGGTCGCCCTCGCTGACGCCGAGGGAGATGCCGTCGAGGAGTGCACGGGTGCCGTACACCTTGCCGACGGCTTCCAGATTGACGATATTCGTGGCCATTCCGCTCCTGATCTTGCGCCTGCGCCGACGCTGCGGCTGATCGGCCTTCCAGAGTAGTCGCCGCGCCGGGCGGCCCGTGCCGCGGCTGCCCTCGGGCGCCCGGGCCCGGCCCCTGGTCCGGGACGCGGGTCTCGCGGGCCCCTGTTCGTGGCCCCTGCTCACGCCCCTGCGCCCGGGCCCCTGCTCATGGCTCCCCTGCTCCCGGGGCGTGGGCGGCAGGGGCCGCCGGGACGGTCAGCGGCCGGGGCCGCGCCGTCCCCCGCCCGCGCCGCGGCCCGCGGTCTCGACGAGGAGCCAGCCGGCGAGACACATCACCACGGCTGCCGGAGCGGAGATGTGCACCGCCACCAGCAGCGCCGTACGGCCCTGAAGCAGGCCGCCGAAGCCCACCATGGACAGCCCCAGCACCCCGAAGAGACAGAGGGTGACACCGAGGGCGGCGGCGGGTCCGGAGGCACGAGGGGGAGCCGCGGCGGCGTTCTTCCCGGCGGGCGCGGGGGCCGGGTGCGGCCGCGGCGAGGCCGCCGACGCCGGGTCCGCGGGTGCCGGGTGCGGCGACGGCGAGGTTGCGGACGCCGGGTCCGCGGGCGCCGGACCGCCGGCGGGGCGCGCGGCCCCCGGGCGCTCGAACCGGCGGAAGGCCGCGACCAGCAGCGCCGTCACACCGGCCGCCGCGGCGAGCCGGAGCGGCGCCTGGGCCCACCACCCGGACGTCGCGGGCGCGGGAAACGGCAGGCCGAGGGCGAGCAGTGCCCCGTAGACGCCCAGCATGGCGGTGAGGTGCCACAGGAACGCGGTCATCGCGACACCGTTCGCCGCGATCACCCCGCGCCACACGCGGGGACGGGCCAGCAGCCGGGCGGCGGGAGCGCGCAGCAGCTCGACCGCTCCGGTGAGCCACAGGCCGTGGCAGAGGAGGGCGAGGGTGGGCGGTGCCATGTTGCTGACCTTCTCGCCGGGCATGCCGACCATGGACAGCGGATACGGCCCGAAGGCGACGAGCGCCACCGCCCCCGCCAGTCCGGCCCCGGCCAGGGCGGCGGGCACGCGCAGCCCGGACGCGGCGAGCCGGCCGTCCGCCCGCAGAAAGCCCAGCTGGTGGACGGCGAGCCAGACGAAGGCGAAGTTGAGGAACTCCACGTAGGGCACGCCGAAGGCGAACCGCGCCACGTCGACGGCCGCGGCGGCGGCCCCGAGGCCGGCCGCCGCGCCCCAGCCGTACCGGTCGTGGAGCCTCAGCAGCGGCGGGGTGAACGCCACCATGGCGAGGTAGATCCCGATGAACCAGAGCGGCTGGGCGACGAGCCGGGCGGCGACGTCGGACAGCGGACCGTCCCCGCCGAGGAGTTGGACGGCGAGCGCTGCCGCGGCCCAGACCGCGACGAAGACCATGGTGGGCCGCAACAGCCGCTGGAGCCGGGCCCGCAGAAAGGCCGCGTACACCGACCGGCCGGGCTCGGTGCGGCGTTGCAGCGAGCGGTGGGAGAGGGCGTGCGAGAAGCCGCCGACGAAGAAGAACACCGGCATGATCTGGAGCAGCCAGGTGAGCGGCTGCAGTGCGGGCACGACGGCCAGCAGATTGCCGACCTCGGCGCGGCCGTCCGCGTCGACGGAGACCGCCGCCATCAGCCAGTGGCCGAGGACCACGGTGCCGAGCGATCCGGCCCGCAGCAGGTCGATGTACCGGTCCCGGGCGGCGGGTGTGGCCGCGGCGAGGTCGCTGACGCTGGGGTGCATGCAGCCACCGTCGCGGTCCGGTGCCGCCGGCCGGCACGGCGGTGGTACTCAAATCCGGTGCCGGCGGCCTGAGTACGCGTACCCAGACGCTCGGGGCGCACGGCGGCACGAACGGGCGCCGGGCCGGGTCAGGCCAGGCGCCGGCTCAGGGCAGGACGCCGGCCCGGGGCAGGACGCCTGCTCAGGTCAGGACGCCGGCCCGGTTCAGGGCACCGGTCCAGGTCAGGACGCCGACTCGGGTCAGGGCGCCGACCCGCGTCAGGGCGCCGGTCCGGGCCCGGGGCCGAAGACCCCGGCGCGGGCCGCGGTGTAGGCGGCCTCGGCGCCGGTGCGGGCGAGCCGTTCGTCGATCGGGCGCCGGTTGATCAGCAGCCGGTAGTAGAACGGTGCGCTCAGCGCGGCGATGACGTCCGTGGCGTCGGTGTCCGGGGCGAGTTCGCCGCGGTCGATCGCATGGCGGACGATCTGCGTGACCGTCTCGGTACGGGCGGCGAAGGCGCCGTGGACGACCTCCGCGACGCTCGGGTCGTAGGCGGCGGCCGCGACGATCGCCTCGATGAGGTTGCGGTTGCGCGGTGCCGCGTGGAACCCGGCGACCGCCTGGGCCAGTTCGTGCAGGTCCTGGCGGAGGTCCCCGGTGTCGGGGGTCGCGATGGTGGTGCTGTGCTGGGCGAGCAGGTCGGCGACGACCCCCTCGACGGAGCGCCAGCGCCGCCGGATGGTCGAGACGTGGACTCCGGAGCGCCGGGCGAGCTTGTCGAGGGAGAGCGCGCCGAATCCGCCGTCGTCGAGCTCCTCGAAGGCAGCGGCCAGTACGGCCGCCCGGGTGCGGGCGGTCCGCCCGCCGGGGCGGGCCGAACCGTGCGGGGGTCGCTCGGTCATCTTCCGGTGCCGGGGTCGCGGTGCCAGGGCTGCTCGATGCACATGACGCTCAATGTACTGCGCGCCGGAGATGTGTACGGAACGCCGGATCCGTGCCACCGGCCGGCCCGCCCCGGGACGGTGTCCGTCGAGCCCCCCGTAGCCCGACGGACACCGGTCCGCGCCCGTGCACGGGCGCCGTCCGCGCCGGCGGCCCCGCGCCCGCCGGGGGCATGGCGGGGTGGCCGTGCGGTGAACGTCGTTCAGGATGCCGGGATCACGGCGCGATGTCGTGAGCGTTGCGTGCACGGTTTCTTGGCAATGCGTGCTCGTGGGGGAAGGGAGGAAGCAGTTCTCCGGATCCATCGGCCGCAACGGACACGTGCTCGGGGAGGGGCGCCCCGGCCGGTGTCGTGCGGGGCCCGGTGCCGGGCACCGCAGGGCGGAGCCGTGACGACCGACGACGCCACAGCGAGGCGAACGGCTCGGCGAGGCACGGGCCGGGCGCCCGCGAGCTCGGCCCGCCCGCGCCAGGCCTGCATCCGCCCCGAACACCGGGCGCCGCGCCCCGAACGCCAGACCCTGCTGCATCCGGCCCCAACGCCGGGCGCCCCCGCCCCGAAAGCCAGGCCCTGCATCCGCCCCGAACGTCAGGCCCTACAGCAGCGTCGCCCCCGCCGCCGGGCTCGTGGCCACCCGCGCCGTGCGGCAGGTGCCCGACGCCAGCAGCCCCTCCGCGACCGCCCGGGCCGCCTGCTCGTCCCGGGTCAGGAACGCGCAGGTGGGGCCGGATCCGGAGACGAGGGAGGCCAGCGCCCCGGCCTTCGTCCCGGCGGCGAGGGTGTCGGCGAGGGAGGGCCGCAGCGAGACCGCCGCGGCCTGGAGGTCGTTGCTGGAGCCGCCCCCGGGCGCCGTCGGCATGCCCCCGGTCGTCAGCGCGGACGCCAGCGTCGTGAGGTCGCCGTCGGCCAGGGCGTCCAGCAGGGCCGGGGAGGGCTCCGGGGCCGGGACCTGGTCGACGCCCGCGCCGTGCCCCTCCACCGCGCGCAGCCGGTCGCACTCCCGGTAGACGGCCGGGGTGGAGAGCCCGCCGTCGGCGACGGCGAAGACCCAGTGGAACGTCGCGCCGACGTCGAGCGGGGTGAGCAGTTCGCCCCGGCCGCGCCCCAGCGCCGCCCCGCCGACCAGGCTGAACGGCACGTCGCTGCCCAGTTCCGCGCAGATGTCGAGGAGTTCGGCGCGGGAGGCGCCGGTCCCCCACAGGGCGTCGCACGCCAGCAGCGCGCCCGCGCCGTCGGCGCTGCCGCCCGCCATGCCGCCGGCGACCGGGATGTCCTTGGCGATGTGGAGGTGCACGTCCGGCGCGATGCCGTGGCGCGCGGCGAGCAACTCGGCCGCCCGGGCCGCCAGGTTCGTCCGGTCCAGCGGCACCTGGCCGGCGTCCGGGCCGGACACGGTGATCCGCAGTTCCTCGGCCGGGGTGGCGGTGACCTCGTCGTACAGCCCCACGGCGAGGAAGACGTTGGCCAGGTCGTGGAACCCGTCCGGGCGGAGCCCGCCCACCGCCAGCTGGACGTTGACCTTGGCGGGCACCCGCACGGTCACGGAACGGTTCACAGTCCGGCTCCCTTGATCTCCGCCTTGCTCTCCGCGATGCGGGCGAACTCCTCCACGGTCAGCATCTCCCCGCGCGCCTGCGGCGAGACGCCCGCCGCGACCAGCGCCACTTCGGCGGCGGCCGCGGACCCGGCCCAGCCGGCGAGGGCGGCCCGCAGCGTCTTGCGCCGCTGGGCGAACGCCGCGTCGACGACCGCGAAGACCTCCTGCCGGGTGGCCGTGGTGTTCGGCGGCTCGGCGCGGCGCACCAGGGAGACGAGGCCGGAGTCGACGTTCGGCGCGGGCCAGAAGACGTTGCGCCCGATGGAGCCGGCCCGCTTCACGTGCGCGTACCAGTTGGCCTTGACCGAGGGCACCCCGTAGACCTTGGAGCCGGGGGTGGCGGCGAGCCGGTCGGCGACCTCCGCCTGCACCATGACGAGCGTCCGCTCGATGGTGGGGAAGGTCGCCAGCATGTGCAGCAGCACGGGCACGGCGACGTTGTAGGGCAGGTTGGCGACGAGCGCGGTCGGCGGGGGTCCGGGCAGCTCGGCGACGTGCATCGCGTCGGAGTGCACCAGGGCGAAGCGGTCCGCCCGCTCCGGCAGGCGCGCCGCGACGGTGGCCGGGAGGGCCTCGGCCAGGACGTCGTCGATCTCGACCGCCGTCACCCGGTCCGCGGTCTCCAGCAGCGCCAGGGTCAGGGAACCGAGCCCCGGCCCGACCTCGACGACCACGTCGTCCGGCCGGACCTCCGCGGTGCGGACGATGCGGCGGACGGTGTTGGCGTCGATGACGAAGTTCTGTCCGCGCTGCTTGGTGGGCCGCACACCGAGGGCGGCGGCGAGTTCGCGGATGTCGGCGGGGCCCAGGAGGGGGCCGGACTCGTCGGGGGTGGGGCTGGTGCTCACCGGTGAAGCTTACGGCCGCAGTGCGGCCACGGACTCGCCCCCCGTTGCACATACAGCTTCTTCGCCCGGTATGTCTGCTCTTCGGCGGGTGCGTCCTGGGGGCGGCCCCGGCCGCCCAGCGCCTGCCAGGTGCGGAGGTCGAACTGGTACAGCCCGCCGTACGTCCCCGACGGGTCCACCGCCCGGGGCCGCCCGCCCGACTCGCAGCGGGCCACGGCCGCCCAGTTCAGCCCGTCCGCGCCGGTGACCCGCGCCGGCCGGGCGGCGGTGCCGACCCGCACCACTTCGTCCACCGGCCTGCGGACCACCTCGGTCCGGAGCTTCTTCGGCTTCTGCTCGGCCCCGTTGACGGTGCGCACCTCGTAGTGGACCCGTTTGACGCCCTGCCGGCCCTGCCGTTCCACGACCTCGGTGCCGGCGAACAGGAACGGGTCGGAGCGTTCGACCCGGCGGTAGGGGATCGGCTGCTCGCGCTTCTCGGTGCCGCGGGTGACGCGCAGCACCGAGACCGTCTGCCCGTCCCGGGGGAAGCTGTCCGGCGGCGCTGAGGTGACGTCCTCGCCGCGCAGCGCGATGCCCGCCTGCTCGACGGCCTCCCGGACGGTGGCCGCGTTGGTGCGGACGGTGTGCTCGCGGCCGTCGGCGAGGAGGGTGAGCGTGCGCTCGGTGCGGACGTGCAGGGAGAGCCCTTCGCGGGTGATGGACGAGTGGCGGGAGGCGGAGAGGTAGGCGCCCTCGGCGCGCACCCCGAGCTGACGGAGCGCGCCGTCGACGGTGCGGGCGGTGGTCCAGACGCGGCGGCTGCGGCCGTCGAGCGTGAGGGTGACGGGCCGCCCGTAGCGGACGACGACCTGGTCACCGGCGGTCAGCTCCTCCCCCGGCGCGGGCGCGACGATGTCGTGGGGACCGTGCGGGACCCCCTCGTCGGCCAGCAGTTCCCGCACGTCACCCGCGAAGGTGTGCAGGGTGCGGGGCCGGCCCTCGACGGTGAGCTCGACCGTCTTGTCGTGGGCGACGAAGATGGCGGTGCCGCCTGCGAGGAAGGCGACGACGAGGGCCTGCGGCACCAGCCGGCGCAGCGTCTCGGGGCGCTCGGCGGCACGTCTGCGGCGGGCGGCGAGCCGGGCGGCGGCCCGGCCTCCGACAGCCCCGGCGGGGACAGCCCCCGCGGGGACGGCACCGGCCGGACGGCCCGCCGGCGGGTACGGCCGGGGGATCCGGCCGGCCCCCGGCTCCGGCGGCCCTTCGGCCGGTCCGCCGCGGGAGGCGGACGGGGGATTCGGAACGGGCCGACGGGGCGGCGGGCCGACTGGGCCGGGGACCGGCGGAGCCGACGGGAGCTTGGGCGGCGGGGCGGAGGCATCGGAGGTCTCCCGCGGCCCGAACGCCCGCGGGGACGGGGTGCGGCCGCGCCGGCCGCCGCGCGCGGCCCGGTGGCTCCCCGGCGGATTCCTCACGAGGCTCCCTCCCCGGCTGCCGCGGGGAGGTGCCCCCGGATGTCAGTGTCGGGCCGGGACTGTAGCGGAGGTTTCGTCACGCTCCAAAGTCAACCGACTACGTGGCGTCGCCGGGGAGGGCGCGCCGGGGGCGGTCCGGGTGCCGCCGTCAGTAGCCGAAAGCGCGGGCGGTATTGGCTGCCACGGCCGCGGCCAGGGTGTCCTCGTCCACGCCCTTGACGTCCGCCATGGCCCGCAGGGTGACCGGAATCAGATAGGGGGCGTTGGGCCGTCCGCGGTACGGCGCCGGGGTGAGGAAGGGGGCGTCGGTCTCCACCAGGACGAGGTCGAGCGGGGCGACGGCCAGCGCGTCCCGCAGGTCCTGGGCGTTCTTGAAGGTGACGTTGCCGGCGAACGACATCAGATAGCCGCGCTCCGCGCAGATCTCGGCCATCGCGGCGTCGCCGGAGTAGCAGTGGAAGACGACGGTGTCGGGTGCGCCCTCCTCGGCCAGCACCCGCAGCACGTCCTCGTGCGCCTCCCGGTCGTGGATGACGAGCGCCTTGCCGTGCCGTTTGGCGATGTCGATGTGGCGGCGGAACGACAGTTCCTGCGCGGCCATGCCCTCCGGGCCGGTGCGGAAGCGGTCCAGCCCCGTCTCGCCGACGCCGCGCACCTGCGGCAGCGCGGCGAGGGCGTCGATCTCGGCGAGCGCGGCGTCGAGGGCCGCTTCGCCGCCGGGCTCCCGGGCGCCCTGCCGGGACCAGCCGTCGGGGTCGCCGTGGACGATCCGGGGGGCCTCGTTGGGGTGCAGCGCCACGGTCGCCCAGACGCCGTCGTGGGCGGCGGCGGTCTCGGCGGCCCAGCGGGAGCCCTTCACATCGCAGCCGACCTGGATCAGCGTGGTCACGCCGACCGAGGCGGCCTGGGCGACCGCGTCCTCGACGGTGCCGGACTGCATGTCGAGATGGGTGTGCGAGTCGGCGACGGGCACCCGCAGCGGCTCGGGCAGCGGCGGCGGCACGGCCTTGTCGTCCCGCTTGCCGTTCCTGCCGTCCGTGCCGGGTGCCGATGCTGTTGCCGCCATGGCGGCGATCCTATGCGGACCCCCGGGGCGAGAAGCGGGCGGCTGCCGCGGTCGCCCCGGGTGGCACGTCGGTCACTTGCGGTGGAAGACGTGCAGCAGATCCGCGAAGTGGCGGCGGTGGGGAGCACCGGCGGCGCGGTCCTCCTCGGCGGCCGGGGCCGGAACGACCGGCTCCGCCGACTCCGTGGTCACGACCGGCGGCCGCATCGGTGCCGCCGAGAGCAGCGGACCGGCGATGCCCTGCTCCCCCAGCGCGGCCGCGGCCGACGGGATCTGGCCGGAGCGCATGATCCGCACCACATGACCGTCGCAGTTCCCGCAGACCGGGGTGGTCAGCGGGGACGGCACCCGGCGGCCGTCCGTGTAGTAGGTGACGACGGACCGGCCCTGGGCGTCGGTGTGATGGCGTATCTCGTACGCCTGCTCCCAGCCGTGGCCGCAGCGCATACAGGCGAACGAGTAGGCCTCGTGCACAGGCGGCTCCGACCCGCCGTTGCGGGGTGCGGGGGGAACACTGCGCGAGGTGTCTGCGGTCTCACTCATGCCAGCTCCTCTTGTCCACCGGACAAGCTCTCCGGGACCGGGACGTCCCACCTCCAGTGGACTCCCCGCCCGGCCGGAACACAGCAGGCCCTGCCACCTGTTGGTTCAGATTTTGGGCTTGTTTGTGAAAAGTGCCCCACGCATCGTGCGGCCTTTGCTTATCAGATTAGTCCTTTACCTTCCGAAGGTCCCGTTCGCTGCGCGTTCTTTGCCGCCACGACCGCATCGAACACCTCCCGCTTGGGTAGACCCGCGTCCGCCGCCACGGCCGCGATGGCCTCCTTGCGGCGCTCCCCGGCCTCCTCCCGCACCGCGACGCGGCGGGCCAGCTCCTCCGGGCCGAGCTCCTGCCGGCCCGGCGCGGGGGCGCCCTCGACGACCACGGTGATCTCCCCGCGCACGCCCTCGGCGGCCCACGCGGCCAGGTCCTTCAGCGGGCCGCGGCGCACTTCCTCGTAGGTCTTGGTCAGCTCCCGGCACACGGCCGCGCGGCGGTCCGCACCGAACACCTCGGCCATCGCGGCGAGGGTGTCGTCGAGCCGGTGCGGGGCCTCGAAGTAGACGAGGGTGCGGCGCTCGTCGGCGACCTCACGGAGCCGGCCGAGGCGCTCGCCCGCCTTGCGCGGCAGGAACCCCTCGAAGCAGAACCGGTCGACGGGCAGCCCGGACAGGGCGAGCGCGGTGAGCACGGCCGACGGCCCGGGGACCGCGGTGACCGGGATCTCCTGCTCGACCGCGGCCGCGACGAGCCGGTAGCCCGGGTCGGAGACCGACGGCATCCCGGCGTCGGTCACCAGCAGCACCCGCGCCCCGCCGGTGAGCGCGTCGACCAGCTCGGGGGTGCGGGCGCTCTCGTTGCCCTCGAAGTACGACACGATCCGGCCGGCGGGCTGCACCCCGAGCGCCTGGGTGAGCCGGCGCAGGCGCCGGGTGTCCTCGGCGGCCACCACATCGGCGGCGGCCAGCTCGGCGGCGAGCCGCGGCGGCGCGTCCGCGATGTCGCCGATGGGGGTCCCTGCGAGTACCAGCGTTCCAGTCACGCCCCCATCCTCGCAGGGGCCCGGGGCGCCCCGTCGTCCGCGCTCCGGCGGCGCCGCGCCGGCCGCGCGCCGCCTCCCGGAGCGGGCGGGCGCCATCGCACAGCCACGTTCCCTACGATGGCGCGGTGACCAGTACGACAGGAGCGCCGCCGGTGCGCGCCGAGCGGCCCCCGGGGGCCACGGCCCCGCACCCCAAGCCGACCGCCTGGCAGCTGCGGCTGCGCCGCTTCGGCCACCTGGACCGGCCGCGGACCCCGCTGCGGGACCGGCTGGTGCCGCCGTACGCGCCGCCGGGCACCGTGCTGTGGACGCTGCTGGGCCTCGGTCCGCGCGTGGCGGACCGGCTCGCCCGCTGGTCCGGCTGGGGCGGCCCGCTGCTGGTCGCGCTGGTCGCGGGGCTGCTGCGGTTCTGGCACCTGGGCAGCCCGAATGCGGTGATATTCGATGAGACGTACTACGCCAAGGACGCCTGGTCGCTGCTGCAGTACGGCTACGAGGGCACCTGGCCCAAGAACGCCAACGACCTGATCCTGGGCGATCCGCAGCGCATCCCGCTCAGCCCCGAGCACTCGTACGTCGTCCATCCGCCGGTGGGCAAGTGGACGATCGCGCTGGGCGAGTCGGTCTTCGGGCTGAATCCGTTCGGCTGGCGCTTCATGGTCGCGCTGCTCGGCACCCTGTCCGTGCTGATGCTGTGCCGCATCGGGCGGCGGCTGTTCCGCTCCACGGCGCTCGGCTGCCTGGCGGGCGGACTGCTCGCCGTGGACGGCCTGCACTTCGTGATGAGCCGCACGGCGCTGCTGGACCTGGTGCTGATGTTCTGGATCCTGGCGGCGTTCGGCTGCCTGCTGGCGGACCGGGACCGCACCCGGGCCCGGCTGGCGGCGGCGCTCCCGGCGGACCCGGACGGGACGGTGCATCCGTCCGACGAGGTGGGCGACCGGCTGCGGCTGGGATGGCGGCCGTGGCGGCTGGCGGCGGGGCTGTGTCTGGGCCTGGCCTGCGCCACGAAGTGGAACGGCCTCTACGTGCTGGCCGCGTTCGGCCTGCTCACGGTGGCCTGGGACGTGGCGGCCCGGCGCACCGCCGGCGCCCGACGCGCGTACCGCTCGACGGGCCGGCGCGACCTGCTGCCCGCGTTCTGCTCGCTGGTGCCGGTGGCGATCGTCACCTATATCGCGTCCTGGGCGGGCTGGTTCGCCACCCGCGGCGGCTACTTCCGCGACTGGGCGTCGACCGATCCGCACCGGGGCGGGGCGTGGAGCTGGCTGCCGGACAGCCTGCGCAGCCTGTGGCACTACCAGTCCGAGGTCTACAACTTCCATGTCGGGCTGACCTCGCCGCACACCTACGAGTCGAACCCGTGGAGCTGGCTCGTCCTCGGCCGCCCGGTCTCGTACTTCTACGAGTCCCCCGGCCCCGGCAAGGCGGGCTGCCCGGTGGACGCCGCCGACAAGTGCGCCCGGGAGGTGCTGGCGCTCGGCACCCCGGTGCTGTGGTGGGCCGGCTGCTTCGCGGTGCTCTACGTCCTCTACCGCTGGGCGTTCCGGCGGGACTGGCGGGCGGGCGCGGTCCTGTGCGGGATCGCCGCGGGCTGGCTGCCCTGGTTCCTGTACCAGGAGCGGACCATCTTCCTCTTCTACGCGGTCGTCTTCGTGCCGTTCCTGTGCCTGGCCGTGACGATGATGATCGGGGCGCTGCTGGGGCCGCGGGGAGCGAGCGAGCGGCGGCGGACGCTGGGGGCGGTCGGCGCGGGTGTCCTGGTCCTGCTGATCGTCTGGAACTTCATCTACTTCTTCCCGATTTACACCGGTCAGCCGCTGCCGGTGGAGGCCTGGCGGAACCGCATGTGGCTGGACACGTGGGTCTGATCGCGTAGAGTGCGCCGCGATCGCGCTCTTAATCGATTGATTAAGAGGACAGAGAGACACTCTGGGGGTTTCTCCAATGCGGAGTGGCGGTAAGGCCGCTGTCATCGGCGGCATCACGGCCTTGGTGCTGGGAGCTGCCGGGTACGGCGCGTACGCGCTGCTGGACGGCCCGGCCGACGGAACGGCCGCGGACGGCAAGCCGTCGGTGAAGACCGGCCCGCCGGATGCGGCCGAGGTCAGGAAGGCCACGCGGGGGTTCCTCGCCGCGTGGGGCTCCGGCGACCCGCGGCAGGCGGCGAAGTACACCGACGACCGCGAGGCCGCGGCGACGGCGCTGCGCGCCTACCGCACGGACGCGCACATCTCCGAGGTCCGGCTGGACCCGGGCGCCCGCCGCGGCGGCACGGTGCCGTTCGACGTGGAGGCCCGGATCTCCTACGGCGACCGGACGGCCACCTGGACGTACTCCTCCGAGCTCGACGTGGTGCGCGAGCGGCGGACCGGGCGGGCCGTGGTGAACTGGCAGCCCTCCGTGGTCCACCCCGAGCTGCACGCCGGGGACTCGCTGAAGACGGGCGAGGCCGAGGCGCCGCCGATCAAGGCGGTCGACCGCAACGGCACCCCGCTGACGGAGAAGACCCACCCGGCGCTCTCCGGTGTGCTGGCCAACCTGCGCGAGCGGTACGGCGACAAGGCCGGCGGCACGGCCGGGGTGGAGCTGTGGATCGAGCGCGCGGGCGGCTCGGACGACGCCGCGGGTGCCTCCCCCGACACCTCCGCGGCCGGCAAGAAGGCCGAACAGCCCGACAAGACGCTGAAGGTGCTCTCCAAGGGCACCCCCGGCACGCTCCGCACCACCCTCGACGCCGCGCTGCAGACCCGGGCCGAGAAGTCGATCAGCAAGCACGGCAAGGCGGCCGTGGTGCTGAGCAAGGCCCGTACCGGGGAGATCCTGGCCGTCGCCAACTCTCCCGCCCAGGGCTACAACACCGCGCTCCAGGGCTCGCTGGCCCCGGGCTCCACGATGAAGGTCATCTCCTCGGCGCTGCTCATCGACAAGGGGCTGGCCGGCTGGGGCAAGCAGCACCCGTGCCCGAAGTACGCGCCGTACGGCGGCTGGAAGTTCCAGAACGACAAGAAGTTCGAGATCAAGAACGGCACGTTCGAGCAGAGCTTCGCCCGCTCCTGCAACACCGCCTTCATCACGCAGGCGGAGAAGCTGAGCGACTCCGAACTCACCAAGGAGGCGCGGGACGTCTTCGGCATCGGCCTGAACTGGCAGACCGGCGTACCGTCCTTCGACGGCGCCGTCCCGGTGCAGTCCGCCGCCCCCAAGGCGGCCTCGCTGATCGGGCAGGGCGGGGTCCGGATGAACCCGCTCACCATGGCGTCGGTCGCCGCCACCGTGCGCACCGGCTCGTTCCACCAGCCGTACCTGGTCGCCCCGTCCCTCGACAAGCGGAAGCTCGCCGAGGCGGCCCGCCCGCTGTCCGCGGACACCGCGCAGCAGCTGCGCAAGATGATGCGGCTGACCGCCACCCAGGGCACGGCGGCCGAGGCGATGGCCGGACTGGGCGGCGACATCGGCGCCAAGACGGGTTCGGCGGAGGTCGACGGCCAGAAGAAGCCGAACGGCTGGTTCACCGCCTACCGGGGCGACCTGGCCGCGGCGGCGGTGGTCCCCGAGGGCGGCCACGGCGGCTCGTCGGCGGGACCGGTGGTGGCCCAGCTGCTGCGCGCGGGGGGCTGACCCGCCCGGCAGCGCAGCGGAGAGGCAAACCGACGGCCGCCCGTCCCCGGAGGTTTCCGGGAGGGGCGGCCGTCCCGGTGTGACCCTCGCCGCACCCGTACGGCCGCGTGGCCCATCCCGGGCGACCGGACCCGGCCGAGGCCCGGAAACGCGCGGGGAGTTCGGCGGACCGGGGGACAGCCGGACCCCGGCGTGCGCGGAATCACCATCGCGTGGCCCATGCACCTACCGCTAGCGTCGAGGCCATGGCATCACCCGACAACGCCCCGGACCGGCCCACAGCACACGCCCATCCCCGCTTCGCGGAGGCCCTGCGCGAACTCGGCCTCGACGTCGAGGTCCGCCGCTTCCCCGACGCGACCCGGACGGCCGCCGAGGCCGCGGCCGCCATCGGCTGCTCGTTGGATCAGATCGTCAAGTCCCTGGTGTTCGCGGCCGACGGCGTTCCGGTGCTGGTGCTCCTGGACGGCGCGTCCCGCGTGGACCTGGAGCGCGTGCGGGCCGAACTCGGTGCGGCGGAGGTCCGGCGGGCGGACGCGGCGCTCGTCCGTGAGACCACCGGCTACGCGATCGGCGGGGTGCCGCCGTTCGGGCACCGCACCCGCACCCGGGTCCTCGCGGACCGCGGACTGCTCCGCCACGGCGTGGTGTGGGCCGCGGCCGGCACCCCGCACACGGTGTTCGCGCTCGACCCGGAGACCCTGACCGGCCACGCGGGCGCCACGCTCGCCGACGTGCGGGAGCGGGAAGCGTGACGCCTCTCGTCGCGGCGGCGGTGCTCCTCGCCGCCGTCACCCACGCCGGCTGGAACGCCATCGCCCACCACATGAAGGACCAGTTGGTCGCGTTCACCCTGGTGAGCGGCGGCGGCGCGGTGTGCGGCGCGGTGCTCGCGTGCTTCGCGCCGCTGCCCGCCCGGGACGCCTGGCCGTATCTGCTCCTCTCGGCCGTGCTCCATGTCGCCTACATGTCCCTGCTGATGCGGTCGTTCCGGCTGGGCGACTTCGGCCAGATGTATCCGATCGCCCGGGGCACGGCTCCTCTGGTGGTGACCGTCCTCGCGGCGGTCTTCGTCGGCGAGGTGCCGGACGGCTGGGCCTCGGCGGGCGTCGTGGTGGCGTCGGCGGGGCTGGTGGGGCTCGCGCTGTGGGGCATCCGCGGTTCGGGCACCCGCCCGCACTGGCCCGCGATTCTCGCCGCCCTCGGCACCGGCCTGGCGATCGCCGGATACACCGTCGTCGACGGCATGGGGGTCCGGGCGTCCGGCACCCCGGTGGGCTACATCGCCTGGCTGATGATCCTGGAGGGCGTGGCCATCCCCGCCGTCGCCCTGGCCACCCGGCGCGGCGCCCTGCCCGCCCAGCTCCGCCCGTACGCGGTGCGGGGCCTGTGCGGCGGCGTGCTCTCGGTCGCCGCGTACGGCCTGGTCCTGTGGGCCCAGACCCGGGCCGCCCTCGCCCCGATCGCCGCGCTGCGCGAATCGTCGATCATCGTCGGGGCCGCCATCGGCACGGTGTTCTTCAAGGAACGCTTCGGCACGCCCCGGATCGCGGCGGCGGCGCTGATGGTGGTGGGCATCGGGCTGATGCTGCATACGAGTTGAGGGCGGGGACGGCCCGGCGGCCGGTGTACCGCCGCCGGGCCGTCCCGGCGCCGGGTGTGCGTCAAAGGGTCCTTGCACGATGAGCGCCCAATGAGGCCTCGCGGCCCGGGCGGGCACAGTGCACGGTCCCGCAAGGCCCGAGGATGTGCGGACGGGCTCGCGGTGCGTCTTGCGAGCCGGGCCAACGGCCCGATGTCCCCCGCGGGTTGCCCCGGGGCACCGCCGGGCGGGCGTACCGTGGACGGTGACCCGGACGGGGGTGACCATGGCTGACGCTCTGACCATCGGGGACCGGCTGGCGGCGCTGCGCATGCGCCGCGGCACGACTCAGGAGCAGCTCGCGGAACGGGCCCGCCTCAGCGTGGACACCGTACGCAAGCTGGAGCAGAACCAGCGCCGGACGGCACGGCTGACCACGCTCAACGCCCTGGCGCGGGCGCTGGATGTCGAGACCTCGGTGCTCGTCGGTCAGCCGACGGTGCTGGAACCGGCGAACGGCGCGGACCCGCCCAGCCTGCTCGCCCTGCGCCGCGCCGTCACCCCGCTCGCGGAGATCCCCGGCCTGGACGCCGGTGAGGACGACGTACCGCCGCCCTCCCTCCCGCAGCTGCGGGCCTCGCTGCGCTCCACGGAACTCGTCCGGCGGCGGGGCGAGTTCACGCGGATCACCTCGGTCCTGCCGGTGCTGATCGCGGACGCTCGGGCAGCCGTGCGGGCTCTCACCGGCGCCGAACGAGCCTCCGCACAGGCGGTGCTGGCGGAGGCGTACCAGGTCGCCGCCACCACGCTGGCCGGGCTCGGCAAGGAGGACGCCGCCTTCACGGCGATCGAGCACTCCGTCGCGGCTGCCCGGCGCTCCGACGACCCCCGCCTGGAGACGATGGCGATCTCCTGTCTGTCCTGGATCTTCACCAAGCAGGGGCGGATCGACGACGCCGAGCGGGTGGCGGTCGCGACCGCGGAGCGCATCGAGCCCGGTTTCCGCTCGGCCCCGGTCGATCTGTCCCTGTGGGGCATCCTGCTGCTGCGCGGGGCGACGGCGGCGGTACGGGCCGAGCGGGGGGACACCGCGCGCGACCTGCTGTCGCTGGCCTCGGCCGCGGCGGCCCGGATCGGCACGGACCGGCTGGACTACGCGACGCCGTTCGGCCCCACCAACGCCGCCGTCGCCGCGGTGAACGCCTATGTGGAGATGGGGCAGCCCGGCAGGGCCATCGAGCACGCACAGCAGGTGCGGGACACCTCCTCGCTGCCGCCGACCTGGCTGGCCAGGCACCAGGTGGACCGCGCACTCGCCTACGCCGATCTGGGGCACGACGACCGTGCGGTCCGTGCGCTGCTGGCCGCCGACCGCACGGCTCCCGAGTGGATGCGCTACCACGCCACCTCGCGCCATCTGGTCGCGGAACTCCGGGGCCGGGAACGCCGACGACACTCCCCCGTCCGGGATCTGGCGATGCGGCTACACATCGAGGAGTAGGAGTAGGAGTAGGACACCGTGTCCCGGTGGGGGTCCCGGGTCGCACCGCCCGTCCCTGTCACCGCACCGGCTCCCGCAGCATCCTGCCGACCATGACAGAACCTCTCGGGGCGGCTGCGACCGCTCCCCGCTCGGTGCGCGCCTCCGCCGAGGCCGCATGGCGATTCCCCCGCACCCCGCGGAGCGTTCCGCTGGCGCGGGCCGTGCTCCGTACCCAGCTCGCGGCGTGGGAGACGGATGCGCGCACCGTCGACACGGCATGCCTGGTGCTCTCGGAGCTCATGACCAACGCCCAGGTGCACGCGCGCGTTCCACCGGGGCGGGAGATCGGTGTGCGGTTCGCCCGGCAGCCGGGCTGCCTGCGCATCGAGGTAGCCGATGCGAGCACCGAGCCCCCGGAGCCGCGCGACGCCCGGGGCGAGGACGAGCACGGACGGGGATTGGCCCTGGTCATCGCACTGGCGGAGAACTGGGGCGCGTGCCCCCGCCGTCATGGCATCGGCAAGGTCGTCTGGGCCGAGATCGCGACGTCGGCCGGAGCGGAACGGGCTGATCCGGACGAGGTCTGACGGAGGCATCCGAGCAGGGGCGGGCCGGGGTGTACGCCGCGCACCGCCCCGGTGCCCGGCCCCGCGCAGACACGGAGAAGCGGGGCCGGGCAGTTTCGGAGGGTTTCCGCGGGGGCGGGATCCCCGGCCTGGTGCGGTGTGCTTCGGCGCCGGGACGACGTGACACCGGCGGGCCACCGGCCCAAAGAGCCTCTCAGCAGCGGAAGAAGACGCCCCGCACCTCGTGGAGGATGCCCTCCCACACGTCGAACCAGCCGACGAAGGTCTTGTCGTAGAAGTGGTGGAAGCAGTGCCGCCGCTCCCATCCGCACTCCAGGCGGAAGTCGTCGTTCGGGAAGCCCCAGGAGTACACGGTGCCGCCGGCCTGGTTGCGGAAGTACAGGCCCTGCGGGGCGCCCAGCGGTTCGCCCGGGGCGCCGCGGCCGGTGCGGAAGCCGTGCGACGTGGCGAAGTAGTCGAGCGTGACGTGGACGAACGGGACGCCGGTGTGCGGGTCGGACGCCTGGGTCGCGGTCACCGTGACGTTCTCCAGGGTGGCGATCGGGGCGTGCGCCGCCGTGAAGAGCTTCCCCTGGAACGTCATGGTCTTCGACAGCGCCCGCACCGTGTGCGTGACGTCCTGGCCGAGGCCGAGCATATGGCTGATCCGGGGCTCCAGCTCCAGTTCCTGGAGCTCGGGAAAGGAAATGCCCTTGTCAGGGAGCATTTCGAGCGTTCCGGTCTCGAACGGCAGATCCGCTACGGCCCGCCCCGGCCGTTCCTGGGCCTGGCTGGACATGGTGGCCTCCTCCGTCGGCGCGTCGGCGCGGGCCCTGCCGGGCGACGGGGCCGAGCGGCCCGGACCGGCGAGAAGCAGGTTCGCGAACGCCCCGGCTCAGCCGCATTGACGACCTCAGTCGCACGATCGACGGCTCAGCGACGCGATCGGCCGTGCTCCGGCAGGTCGTCCGCAGGGCTCGGCGTCGTGCGTCCATGCCCGGTCCGTGCGCAACAGAGGGCAGTTGCCCGGCCCGGCACACGGCCGACGGCATGGACGGTGTTCTTCCATCGTCCAACGGGATCCGGCCCGGTGCATCCCGGCCGTCGCGCCCCCTGCGCGGGGCGGCCCGGCCCTCGTACCTCCCGCGCGGTGCATCCCGGGCCGTGGCACCGCATGCGCGGGGCATCCGGGGCCCTGAGCTGCCGACTTCCACCACGCGGCAGCGCCCACCCGACGCCAGCACCGGACCCGCACCGGACCCGGGAGCCGTTGTACGCCGCGGCCGTCACCCCCGGACCTGCCCCGGCGTCGAGCGCCCCGCGCCGGCTCAACCCCGCCGTGCCGCCAGGCACTCCCGGACCGCGCGGACCAGGGCCTGTGCCCGCGGATCGGCCGTGACGTTCTGCTGCATGCCGTTGGTGACGTAGCCGAAGGAGATGCCGGACTCCGGGTCGGCGAACGCCAGCGAGCCGCCGCGCCCCGGGTGGCCGAAGGAGCCGGGCGCGAGGAGCGGGGACGCCGGGCCGTGCAGCATGTAGCCCAGGCCGAAGCGGGTGTTGACGACGAGGACCCGGTCCGGTCCGGTGGACTCCTCCGTCCGCGCGAGGGTGAGCGTCGCGGGCGCCAGCAGACAGCGGCCGCCCGGCACCGGGCCGATCAGCGCGGCGTAGAACCGGGCCAGGGAGCGGGCGGTGGCGATCCCGGCCGAGGCGGGGAGTTCGGCCGCGCGGTAGCCGGGGGCGTTCTCGTCCGGCAGCGGGTCGATGGCGGTGAAGGCGCGCCGGGTGAGGGAGCCGGGGTCGTGGTAGGCCTCGGAGACCGAGCGCTTGGGGCGGACCTTCAGCCCCTGCGAGGCGGGCGGTTCGGGGGCCGTGACATCGCCGATCCGGCCGACCCGGTGGGCCTCCTCCGGGGGCAGTCCGAGCCACAGGTCCAGGCCGAGGGGCCCGGCGATCTCGTCGGCGATCCAGCGTCCGATGGTGCGGCCGGTGATCCGCCGCACCAGTTCGCCCAGCAGCCAGCTGTAGGTCTGGGCGTGGTAGCCGTGCGCGGTGCCCGGCTCCCAGGCGGGTGCCTGGGCGGCCATCGCCCGGGGCCCGCTGACGCCGTCGGTGGCCTCCTCGGGCGTGAGCGGGGTGTCGAGCACGGGCAGCCCGGCGCGGTGCGAGAGCAGATGCCGGACGAGCACCCGTTCCTTGCCGTTCGCCTTGAACTCGGGCCAGTAGGTGCCCACCGGGGCGTCCAGGTCGAGCTGGCCGCGCTGATGCAGCATCAGCGGTACGGCGGCGGCGACGCCCTTCGTCGCGGAGCGGACGATCTGCGCGGTGTTCTCCTGCCAGGGTTCCGAGCCGTCGGCGTCGGCGGTGCCCGCCCACAGGTCGACCGCCTGCCCGTCACGGGTGTGGACGGCGACCGCCGCGCCGCGTTCCCCGCGTAGGCCGAAGTTACGGACGAAGGCGTCCCGGACCGGCTCGAAGCCGTCCACCACCATGCCCTGGACGTCCACCACTGGTGCGTACTCCTGCCACGACTCGTAACCCGACAACCTCCCCATGGTGCCTGGGCCGCCGCGGCGGCCCGACGGCGGGGCCCGTCCGGCGGCCGGGGTGGCGGAGCGGCCCGGCTACGGAGCGTCAGGAGAGCATGATCGAGACGTCGATGTTGCCGCGGGTGGCGTTGGAGAACGGGCAGACCTGGCGGGCCTCGGCCACGAAGCGCTCGGCCAGGGACTGGTCGAGGAGCGGGAGGGAGACCCGGAGCGCCACGTCGAAGCCGAACGCGTCGGCCTCCGTGGGCCCGAGGCCCACCTTGGCACTGACCGTGGCGGCGGTGAGGTCGTGCCCGGCGCGGTCGCCGACGAGAGCCAGGGCGCTGTGGAAGCAGGCGCTCCAGCCCGCGGCGAAGAGCTGCTCGGGGTTGGTTCCCACGCCGTCGCCGCCCAGCTCGCGGGGGATGCCGACCCGGACGTCGAGCTGCCCGTCGGGAGTGCGGAGAAAGCCGTCACGGCCGCCGTGCGCGGTGGCCTCCGCCAGGTAGACGATCTCCGCCGGCCGGATCGGAGCAGGGGTCGCCGACCGGGGCGGGGCAACGGTCGGGAGGTCCTGGAGCATGCGGGCCCTCACAGGTGAACAGGTGCGTTCAACATCATCGGGCTCAACGTACCGGGCTGCCGGACCCTTAAGTTACCGGGGGGTAGCTACCGTGGGTACGGTCAGCCGGCGGGGACCGTCACCGAGCGCGGATCGAAGCCGAAGGGCAGCTCCAGCCGGTGGGCGCGCATCAGGTCCGCGTCGCACAGCAGGTCCTGGGTGCGGCCGTCGGCGGCGATCACGCCGCCGCTGAGCACCACCGAGCGCGGGCAGAGCTCCAGGGCGTACGGCAGGTCGTGGGTGACCATGAGCACGGTGACGTCCAGCGACCGCAGGATGTCGGCGAGCTCCCGGCGGGAGGCGGGGTCGAGGTTGGACGAGGGCTCGTCCAGCACCAGGATCTCCGGCTCCATGGCGAGCACCGTGGCGACCGCGACCCGGCGCCGCTGCCCGAACGAGAGGTGGTGCGGCGGCCGGGCGGCGTACTCCGCCATGCCGACGCGCTCCAGCGCCCGGACGACGCGGTCCTCCAGCTCCGGGCCGCGCAGCCCGGCCGAGGCCGGTCCGAACGCGACGTCCTCCCGGACGGTGGGCATGAACAGCTGGTCGTCCGGGTCCTGGAAGACGATGCCGACCCGGCGGCGGATCTCCGCGAGGTTCGGCTTCGCCACCGGGAGCCCGGCGACGCTCACACTGCCCGCGCCGCCGGTGAGGATGCCGTTGAGGTGCAGCACCAGGGTGGTCTTCCCGGCGCCGTTGGGGCCCAGCAGGGCGACCCGCTCACCGCGGGCCACGGTCAGATCGACGCCGAACAGCGCCTGGTGGCCGTCGGGGTAGGCGTAGGCGAGCCGGCTGACCTCGAGCGACGCGGGGACGTCGGCGGACGCGGGGTCCGGGGCTGGGGCGGGGTCCGGGGCGGACGCGGGGTCCGGGGCGGGGGCGGCGGTCACGGGGTCCATCCCATCAGGCGGGTCCATCCCATCGGGCGGTCCAGGTCGTCGGGCGGTCCAGGTCGTCGGACCAGCAGTACGGGTCGTCGCGTGCGGTCCGGATCGTCGCGTGCGGTCCAGGTCGTCAGACAAGGGTCCATCCCATCAGGCACACGACGAGGGCCGCCGCGGGGAGGGCCGCGGCGCACGCCCACTGGGCGCGGGACGCCGTCACGTCGTCGATCACCGGCATGCTGCCCGCGTAGCCGCGGCTGACCATCGCCAGGTGCACCCGCTCGCCCCGCTCGTAGGAGCGGATGAACAGCGCGCCGGCCGAGGTCGCGAGCACCTTCCAGTGGCGCGGGCCGGTCGCCTCGAAGCCGCGCGAGACCCGGGCGATCCGCATCCGGCGCATCTCGTCAGTGATCACGTCCCCGTAGCGGATCATGAACGAGGCGATCTGCACGAGGAGCGGGGGCAGCCGCAGCCGCTGGAGACCGAGCAGCAGCGAGCGCAGCTCGGTGGTGGAGGCGAGCAGCACGGAGGCGGCGACGCCGAGGGTGCCCTTGGCCAGGATGTTCCAGGCGCCCCAGAGGCCGGAGACACTGAGCTGGAGGCCGAGCACCTCGGTCCGGGGGCCGCTCGCCACGAACGGCAGGAAGAAGGCGAAGAGCACGAACGGCACCTCGATGAGCAGCCGTTTCAGCAGCACTCCGGCCGGAATGCGGGCCGTGGCCGCCACCGCGGCCAGCAGCAGCGCGTAGCAGCCGAAGGCCCAGAGGGCCGCCCGCGGGGTGGCGACCACGACGAGGACGAAGCAGAGCACCGCCGCGATCTTGCACTGCGCCGGGAGCCGGTGCACCGGCGATGCGCCGGGCCGGTAGAGGCGGTGGGCGTGCCCCGCTCCCATGTCAGCCGGTCGCGGAGGAGTCGCCCGGACCGGTGTCGGGGCTGCGGCGGCGGATGACGTAGAAGAAGCCGGTGCCCACGAGCAGGGTCGCGCCGACGCCGATCACCCCGGCCAGGCCGCCGGAGAGCCGGGGGCTCTCGACGTCCTTGGTCTGGTAGTCGGCGAGCGGCGAGTTCGCGAAGGTGTGCACCTCGACCTTGGTGTCCATCTTGTGGTCGGCGGCGACCTTCTCCAGGCCGTCGGGACTGGCGGAGGCGTAGTAGCTGAGGCCGCCCGCGAGCAGCAGCGCGGCCAGGACACCGATGATCCACAGGCGCCGGGTGCTGAGCCGGGTGCGCTTCCCCGGCGCGGGCGTGCCGGATTCCGGTGCGGACGGGGTCGCGGTGGCCATGGCGGCGTCCTCCTGCGGTGCGGTGGCCTTCGGTGCCGCGGCCTGCGGTGTTGCGGCTTTCGGTGCCGTGGCCTGCGATGCGGTGGCCTGCGGTGTTGGGGCCTGCGGTGTTGGGGCCTTCGATGCGGCGGCGTTCTCGTCGTGATCCGCGGTGCGTGCCATCAGGCGCTCGCCTCCCCGGAGCGCGCCGGGCCGTCCTCCGCGGGCTTCCGTCCGACGGCGGTGGCGCCGGACGGAGTGGCTCCGGACGGGGCGGCGGGGGCGGCGACGGGCGGGGTGCGCAGGGTCAGCGAGGGCCGCAGACCGCGGGCGCCGTAGACGAGATCGGGGCGGACCGCGAGCACGGCACCCACCGTCAGCGCGGTGATCGCCGCCTCGCCGAGGCCGATGAGGACGTGCACGCCGACCATGGCGGCGAACACCGTGCCCAGGGGCACGTCCTTCGTCCCGCCGAGGGCGTAGAGCCCGGTGAAGGCGACGGCAGCGGCCGGTACGGAGACCAGCGCGGCCACGAACGCGGCCGCGGTGACCGAGCCGCGGTTCTGCGGCAGCACCTTCACCAGCAGCCGGAACAGCGCGTAGGCGACCAGCACCGTCACCACGGCCATGTCGGTGATGTTGACGCCGAGCGCGGTGAGCCCGCCGTCCGCGAAGAGCACCGCCTGCATCAGCAGCACCACGGAGACACAGAGGATGCCGGTGCACGGGCCGACGAGGATCGCGGCGAGCGCGCCGCCGAGCAGGTGACCGCTGGTGGCCACGCCGACCGGGAAGTTCAGCATCTGCACGGCGAAGATGAAGGCGGCGACGAGACCGGCCAGCGGCGCGGTGCGCTCGTCCAGCTCACGCCTGGCCCCGCGCAGGCTGACGGCGACCGCGGCAGCGGCGACGACGCCGGTGGCCACGGACACGGGTGCGTCGATGAATCCGTCGGGGACATGCATGGGCGGGGCTCCGCTCCGGCGTTGTGGTGAACATTCAATGATAGGCGCCGACTGCGAACCATATGCAAGAGCACAGTCACCGCGGAACGCCGGGGGTCCGGGACGACGGCGCCCGGCGCGGCAGAGCCACGCGGGTCCCGGGAGCTCCGGAACGGTCCTCCTGACGCCCGGCGCGGCAGAGCTTCGCGAGGCCCGGGGCCCGGAACAGTTCTCCCCGGCGGTTCCGGAACGGTTCTCCCCGGCCGCTCCGGAGCAGTTGTCCCGCCGGCTCCGGAACGGTTCTCCCGGCGCCGGGGCGGGGCGCTCCGCGGGGGCCTCCGGGGCGCGCGGGGAGTCCGAGGTGGCGGGGCCGGACTTCTGACCAAATCCTGGAGAGGACGCCGCGCAGGAGTCATCCGGGGGGCGCGGGGCAGGCGATCCGCGAGGGAGGTCGACGCCATGCTGACGGCTGCCGGACCTTCCGTTGCCCCGCCCCAGCTGAGCCGGCGCCGCACCAACGCGGTGTTCGCGACGGTGGTCCTCGGGCTGATGCTGGCCGCCCTCGACCAGCTCATCATCTCCACGGCGCTGCCCACGATCGTGGCGGAGCTGGGCGGCTCCGGGCACATGGCGTGGGTGATCACGGCCTATCTGCTCACCGAGACCGTCGCGACCGTGCTGGTCGGCAAGTTCGGCGACATGTTCGGCCGGAAGGTCGTCTTCCAGGTGAGCGCGGGCATCTTCGTGGTGGGCTCCCTGCTGGCCGGCTCGGCGCAGAGCATGGCGATGCTGATCGGGGGCCGGGCGATCCAGGGCGTCGGCGGCGGCGGTCTGATGGTCACCGCGATGGCGCTGATCGCCGACGTCATCCCACTGCGGCAGCGCGGCAAGTACCAGGGCGCGCTCGGCGCCGTCTTCGGCATCACCACCGTGGTCGGCCCCACCCTCGGCGGGGTCTTCACCGACCAGGCCACCTGGCGCTGGTGCTTCTACATCAACATCCCGATCGCCGCCGTCATGGTCGTCATGGCCGCCCGGACCGTCCCGGTGATCCGCGCGGCGGCCCGCCCGGTGATCGACTACGCGGGCATCGTGCTGGCGGCGCTCGGCACGTCCGCCCTCGTTCTGGGCCTGGAGTGGGGCGGGAGCACCTATCCCTGGACCTCCGCGACCGTCATCGGCCTGCTCCTCGGCTCGGTGCTGCTGCTCACCGGGTTCGTCTTCGTGGAGCTACGGGCCCGGGAGCCGATGCTCCCGATGGAGCTCTTCCGGAATCCGGTCTTCACGGTCTGCTCGATCCTCAGCTTCATCGTCGGCTTCGCGATGCTCGGGGCCCTGACCTATCTGCCGACGTATCTGCAGTTCGTCGACGGCATCACGGCCACCGCCTCCGGGGTGCGCACCCTGCCCATGGTCATCGGGCTGCTGACCACCGCCCTGCTCGCGGGCGAGGTGGTCAGCCGCACCGGCAGATACAAGATCTTCCCGATCCTGGGCTCGGCGCTCACCGCACTCGGGCTGTTCCTGATGTCCACCATGGGCAGCAGTACCGGCGTCTGGCTGGAGCTGCTCTACATGTTCGTGCTGGGGCTGGGGATCGGCCTCACCATGCAGGTGCTGACGATCGCCGTGCAGAACACCGTGCCGTACCACGACCTGGGGGCCGCGACCTCCGGGGTGACGTACTTCCGCACCCTGGGCAGCGCCTTCGGCACGGCTGTCTTCGGCAGCCTCTACAGCAGCCGGCTGGAGCCGAACCTCGCCGAGGCGCACGCCGCCTCCCCCGGCGTCCCGGACGGGCTGGTGCGCAGCCCGAAGGGGCTCCACTTGCTGCCGGACGCGCGGGCCGCCCCGTTCATCGACGCATACGCCGACACCGTGAACGACGTCTTCCTCTGGGTGGTCCCGGTGTCGCTGGTCGGCTTCGCGGTGGCGCTGTTCCTGAAGGAGGTGCCGCTGCGCGACAGCGCCCGCGCGGAGGCCTCCGACCTGGGCGAGGGCTTCGCCGCGCCCGACAGCCCGGACACGGACCAGCAGCTCGCACGGGCCGTGGCCGGCGTGCTGCGCAGGACCGGCGGGCCGGTCACCCGGGAGCTGCTGGCCGACTGCGACAGTCCGCTCTCCCCCGGCCAGGCCTGGGCGATCGGTCAGATCCACTGGCGGGCCCGGGTCCGCGGCGGGGCGTCCCTGACCGAGATCGCCGGGGCGCACCGGATGCCGACGGAGGTGCTGGAGCCGGTGTTCCAGCGGGTCGCGGAGGCGGGGTACGCGCTGCGGGACGGCGACGGGCTCCGGCTGACGGCCGCCGGCCGGGCCGAGATCGACCGGCTGACCGCTGCCTGGCGGCACTGGCTGGACCAGCGGCTCGAGGACTGGGACGTCACCGACGCGGCGGACCGGGCCCGGCTGGACCGGGCACTGGACCACCTGGCGGCGGAACTCCTGGAGGAGGCGGAGGCACAGTATGTCCGGACACCGGTCTGACCGGGGGCGGCAGGACTGGGAGCGGTCCGGCGGGGACCGGTGTGCTCGGAGCGGTGCGGGCCGACGGGGGCGGAAGCGCTCGGGGGCAGGCGGGGTGCCGGGGACGGAAGAGCTCCGGGCCGGGCAGGGCGCCGGGGACGACCGGGAAAGCCGGGTGCACCGGACCGGGCCGGGCCACGGATCGCAGCCGGGCAGGGTGCCGGGGACGACCGGGATCGCCGGGTGCGCCGGGTGCGCCGGGCCGGACACCGATCGCGGCCGGGCGGAGTGCCGCTGACAGCCGGGGACGCCGGGTGCGCCGAGCCGGACCGGACCACAGGTCGCAGCCGGCCGCGGTGCCGCGGAACGGAAACCGGCCGCGCCGCGCTGCCGCGTAGCGGAACGGAACGCAACGGAGCCCGGCCGGTGGCTCCGTGAGGAGTCCACCGGCCGGGCCCGCGATGCGCCGTTCCCCGTCCCCACGGGACACGGCGCGGTCCGGGGGACGGAGCCGCTCTTGTCGCGTCCCCCGGAGATTCAGGTCCGGCTGTACTCCGGATCGCTCTCCTCGTCACGGCGCGGAGCAGCGGCAGGGGCAGCGGCGGCAGGGGCGTCGTGCGAGGCGGAGGCACCGTCCGGAGCACCGGCCTGAGCACCGGCCTGAGCCGGGACATCCGCGCCGCCCGCCGGGACACCAGCGGCGTCCGCGGCGTCGTCCGAAGCCCCCGCCACGTCATCCGCAGTGCCCGCCGGCGCGTCCCCGAGGTGCTTCCGCAGCCCCTCGCCCTCCACGTCGACCTGCGGCAGCACCCGGTCCAGCCATCGCGGCAGCCACCAGGCCTTCCCGCCCAGCAGAGCCAGCACCGCGGGCACGATCGTCATCCGCACCACGAAGGCGTCGAAGGCGACGGCGACCGCGAGGCCGAAGCCGATCATCTTGACCATCGACTCGTCGCTGCCGATGAAGCCGGCGAAGACGCTGATCATGATGACGGCGGCGGCGGTGACCACCCGGGCCCCGTGCCGGAAGCCGGTGACGACCGCCTGAGCGGGCCGCTCCCCGTGGACGAACGCCTCCCGCATCCGGGTGACCAGGAAGACCTCGTAGTCCATGGCCAGGCCGAAGACCACGCCGACCAGGAAGATCGGCATCATGCTCATGATCGGTCCGGTCTGCTCGACCCCGAACAGGTCGCCCAGCCAGCCCCACTGGAAGACCGCCACGACCGCGCCGAGGGCGGCGACCACCGAGAGCAGGAAGCCCAGTGCGGCCTTGAGCGGGACGAGGATGGACCGGAAGACCAGGATCAGCAGCAGGAAGGCCAGGCCGACGACGAGCCCCAGGTAGGGGAGGAGGGCGTCGTTGAGCTTCTGCGAGACATCGATGTTCATGGCCGTGGTGCCGGTGACCATGAGGTCCGCGCCGTCGTCGGCGGCGGCGTCGCGGGTGTCCCCGCGGATCTCCTTGACCAGGTCCTCGGTGGTGAGGCTGCTCGGCTCGGAGTCGGGCACGACGGTCAGTGTCGCCGTGTCACCGGCCTTGTTGAACTGGGGCGGAGTGACCGCCGCGACGTCGTCGAGCCGGGAGACGGCCTTCGCCACCGCGCGGACGGCGGCCTGCGGATCGTCGCTGTCCTTGGCGTCCACCATCAGCAGCAGCGGGCCGTTGAGTCCCGGGCCGAAGGCGTCCGCCAGCATGTCGTACGCCTTGCGCTGGGTGGTGCTCGTGGGCTGCCCGCCGTCGTCGGGCAGGCCCAGCTCCAGGGAGGCCGCGGGGACGGCGACCACACCGAGGCCGATCACCCCCGCCAGCAGCACGGTCACCGGGCGGCGCAGCACGAAACGCGCCCAGCGGGTCCCGCCGTTGGGCTTGTCCGCCGCCTTCGGGGCGTCGCCGCGGCGTGCCTTGCGGCCCAGCACGCGGCGGCCCGCGAAGCCCAGCAGCGCCGGGATCATGGTGAGCGCGATGAGGACGGCGATCAGGACGGTGCCCGCGGCGGCGAAGCCCATCTTGGTCAGCAGCGGGATGTCGACGACCGCGAGGCCGGCGAGGGCGATGACCACGGTGAGGCCCGCGAAGACGACGGCGGAGCCCGCGGTGCCGACGGCCCGCCCCACCGCGTCCTCCGGCTCGCGGCCCTCGGCGAGTTCGGTCCGGTGGCGGGAGACGATGAAGAGCGCGTAGTCGATGCCGACCGCGAGGCCGATCATCGTGGCCAGCGTGGCGGTGGTGCTCGACAGATCGAGCGCGCTGCCGAGCGCGGTGATGGCGGACACCCCGATGCCGACCCCGATCAGGGCGGTGAGCAGCGGCATTCCGGCGGCGAGCAGCGAGCCGAAGGTGATGACCAGGACGACGGCGGACACCGCGATCCCGATGACCTCGGAGGCCCCGCTCTCCGGCATCACCTGGAGGGCGTCACCGCCGATCTCGACGGTCAGGCCGGCGTCCCGGCCGTGCTTCCCCGCCTCCTTCAGCTCGTCCCGCGAGGACTCCTCCAGCTCGAACCCGGAGACCCGGTACGAGACCTGGGCGTAGACGGTCCGCCCGTCCTTGCTGACGGCCTTGGCCCGGTACGGGTCGACGACGCGCGCCACCTGCGATCCGGACCGCAGTTCGCGGACGACCTTCTCGGCCGCCGCCTTGTGCTCCGGGTCCGTCATCCGCTCGCCGTCGGGGGCGCGGAGAACGACGCGCGCGGTGCCGCCGTCGGCGTGCATGCCCGGGAAGCGCTCGTCGAGCAGGTCGAAGGCCTTCTGCGCCTCGGTGCCGGGGATGGAGAAGGAGTTGGCGGGCGGCGAGCCGGCGGACGAGGCGCCGAACCCGACCGCGGTCAGCAACGCCACCCATATGAGGGCGACGAACCACCGGCGCCGGTAGGAGAACCGGCCCAGTCGGTAGAGGAAGGTGGCCATGACGGAACTGCTCCCGTGGGATCGAGGGGTCGAACAGGGCGTACTGGGACGGCCCGACGACGAGAGCGGCGCGTCAGGAATGTCGGATCCGGGCAGTGCGGAGTGCGGTCGAACGGACAGGGACGGGCGGGTCGGAGGGACGGGACAGGCTCCGGGGGGACGGTGACGGAGCGTGTGAGGGCGTCAGGATTCGAGGGCGGGCAGCACGACGGCGTGGATGAACTGCTCCAGGCAGTCGACGTCCATCGGCAGGTCGTCGATCAGGGGCCGCGCCACGAAGGCGCCGATCAGCATGTGGGGGACGAACTCCAGCGCGGGATGGCCGGCCCGGATCTCCCCGCGGTCGACCGCCCGCCCCAGCATCCGCTCCAGCCCGGTGAGTTCGGGCTCGATGACCAGCTCGCGCAGGGCCCGGTGCAGGTCGGGATTGCGGTAGACGGCGTGGGCCAGCCCGCGGAGCAGGGCGGTGTCCTTCTCGATCTGGGTGTCGCTGGAGCAGTTCAGCATCTCCGCCAGGTCGCCCCGGAGGCTCCCGGTGTCGATGCCCGCCAGCGGGACCGGCCCGCCGTGCCGCAGGGCGGTGGCGACCAGCTCCGGCTTGCCCTTCCACTGGCGGTAGAGGGTGGCCTTGCTCGAACGGGTCCGGGCGGCGATCGCGTCCATCGTCAGGGCGTCGTAGCCCTGCTCCCGGAGCAGGTCGAGCACGGCCGCGTAGAGCTCGCTCTCCCGCTCGGGGGTGAGCCTTGTGCGCCGGGCCGGTGCGCCGGAAGCCGAAGTCACCAGGGCCTCCCATCGAAGGAACTTGGAACGAAACTGTTTCGTACACCAGGAGGGTAGGCCCGTCCTCAACGAAACGCAACCGTTTCGCTGAGGGATCCGCGGTACCCGGAAGCCGGGTGGGCCGCAGACCGGGAACCGAGGCGGGCACCACGGGCCCTCCGGCTCCGGAGCCCCGGGCCCCGGAGCCGGAGGGCGACCACGAGTTGCCGGGGCCCGGCGCCGCCGAAACCATGGGAGGAAGCGACGGAGCAGCGAACAGAGGACTGCAGTGAGCGACGGCGCGTACCTCCGGTTCCCGCACCTCCACGACGGCCTGCTGTGCTTCGCGGCCGAGGACGACCTGTGGGTGGCGCCCCTCCCCGCTGCGGGAGCGACGCCCGGCCGGGCGCACCGGATCACCGTCGACCGGACCCGCGTCGGCCACCCCCGCTTCTCCCCCGACGGCACCCTGATCGCCTTCACCACCTGGCGCAGCCTCGACCCGGAGATCCATCTCGCCCCGGTCGCGGGCGGGCCCGCCCGCCGCCTCACCTACTGGGGCAGCACCGACACCCGGGTCTGCGGCTGGACCCCGGACGGGCACATCCTCGCGGTGGCCTCGCACGGGCAGCCGTTCTCCTACTACTCCTGGGGCTACAAGGTCTCGACGGACGGCGGCCCCGGCGGGCGGCTGCCGTGGGGCCCGATCTCCGACATCGCGGTCGCGGACGTCGCGGCGGGCGGTCCCGGCGATCCCCCGGGCGCTCCGGCGGAGGGCACCGAGCACCGCACCCTGCTGCTCACCGGCAAGCCCCCGCACGAGCCCGCCTCCTGGAAGCGGTACCGGGGCGGCGCCACCGGACGGCTGTTCCTGCACGGCCGCCGGCTGCTGCCGGAGCTGAACGGCCATCTGGACTGCCCGATGTTCGTGGCCGGCCGGATCGCCTTCCTCTCCGACCACGAGGGCATCGGCAACCTCTACTCCTGTCTCCCGGACGGCTCCGACCTGCGGCGGCACACCGACCACGACCGGTTCTACGCCCGCCACGCGTCCACCGACGGCTCGCGGGTCGTCTACCAGTGCGCGGGCGACCTCTGGCTGGCCGAGGACTTCTCCCCCGCCGGGGCCCCGCGGAAGCTGGAGGTCCGGCTCGGCGGTCCGCGGGCCGGGCGCCGCCGCTACCAGATCCCGGCCTCCTCCCACGTCGACTCGCTCTCCGTGGACGACACCGGCCGGGCCAGCGCGATCTGTGTGCGCGGCAGCCTCTACTGGCTGACCCACCGCGACGGACCGGCCCGCACCATCACCGATGTGCCGGGCGTACGGATCCGGCTGCCGGAGATCCTCGGCCCGACGGGGCGCGTCGCCTACATCACCGACGCCGAGGGCGACGACGCGGTGGAGATCGCGCCGCTGCCCCGGGCGGGCACCACCGGGGCCCCGCAGCGGATGGCCGCGGGAGCGCTCGGCCGGGTGCACGGACTGGTCGCGTCCCCCGACGGGCAGCGGCTGGCGGTGGCCACGCACGACGGACGGCTGCTGGTCCTCCGGGTGCCGGCCGAACCTGCGGCTACGGCAGGCGGTGACGGACCGGACGACGGGAGCGCGACGGCCGGGAGCGGACCGGCCGGCGAGGGCGGGACAGCAGGCGAGGGCGGGACGGCCGCACCCGCCGGCGGGCCCGCCGACCCCCGCGCCGAGCAGCAGGAGGCCGAGGTCACCGAGGTGATCCGCTCGGCCAACGGACCGGTCCGGGATCTCGCCTTCTCCCCCGACTCGGCCTGGCTCACCTGGTCCCACCCGGGCATCGGCCGTTCGCTCCGCCAGATCAAACTGGCCCGGCTGACCGACCGGCACATCATCGACGTCACCAACGGGCGGTTCGAGGACGAGGAACCGGTGTTCACCGGCGACGGCCGCTATCTGGCGTTCCTCTCCTGGCGCGGTTTCGACCCGGTGTACGACGTGCACACCGGCGACCTCTCCTTCCCGCTCGGCTGCCGCCCCTACCTGGTCCCGCTGTCGTCGGCGACGCCCTCGCCGTTCGCGCTGTCGGCGGAGGGCCGGACGGCCGCGGGCGGTCTGGACCCGGTGGACACCCAGGGCGACGGGTCGGTGCTGGTGGAGGCCGAGGGACTGGCCAGCCGGGTCACCCCGTTCCCGGTCGCCGCCTCCAAGTACTCGGCGCTGCGCCCGGTCGCCGGCGGCGGGCTGGTGTGGCTGCGCTGGCCGATCTCCGGCGCACTCGGCGAGACCTTCGCGCACCCGGCGGACACCACGGGCCGCCCGACGCTGGAACACTTCGACGTCGTACGGGCCAAGCGCACCGAACTGGCCTCCGGCCTCGACTGGTTCGCGGTCAGCGGCGACGGCACCCGGCTGGTCGTCAACGACGACGGGGACCTGAGCGCGGTCCCGGCGACCGAGACCGGCGACAGCGACTCCACCGTCCATCTCGACCTGCGGCGCATCATGCACGAGGTGGACCCGGAGGCCGAATGGCGGCAGGCGTACGCGGAGGCGGGCCGGATCGTCCGGGCCTACTACTGGGAGCGCCACATGTGCGGCGTCGACTGGGACGGGGTGCTGGACCAGTACCGGCCGCTGGTCGAACGGGTCGCCTCGCCCGACGAGTTCGCCGACCTGCTGCGCGAGGTGCTGGGCGAACTGGGCACCTCCCACGCCTACGTGGCCCCCGCCCGCCGCAACGAGGGCCCGCCGCACTACCAGCGCCCGATCGGGCTGCTCGGCGTCAACTTCGCGCACACCCGGGACGGCCGCTGGGCGGTGTCCCGCATCCTGCCGGGCGAGTCGTCGGACTCCCGGGCCCGTTCCCCACTGGCCGGGTCCGGCATCCGCGAGGGCGCCGTCCTCACCCAGGTCGACGGGCGCCCGGTCGACCCGGTGACCGGCCCGTTCCCGCTGCTGGCGGGCGCCGGCGGCACCACCGTGGAGCTGGCCTTCGAACCGCCCGGGGGCACCGGCCCGCCGCGCCGTGTGGCGATCGTGCCGCTCATCGACGAACGGCCGCTGCGCTACCAGGACTGGGTGGCCAAACGGCGCGCGGTGGTCCGGGAGGCCGGCGGCGGCCGGTGCGGCTATCTGCACATCCCCGACATGGGCGGCTCCGGCTGGGCCCAGTTCAACCGGGACCTGCGGATGGAGATGGCGCGGGACGCGCTGATCGTGGACGTCCGGGGCAACGCGGGCGGCAACATCAGCGAACTGGTGGTCGAGAAGCTGACCCGGACCATCGTGGGCTGGGACCTGACGCGCGACGCCCAGCCGGTCTCGTACCCGTCGGACGCCCCGCGGGGCCCGGTCGTCGGCCTCGCCGACGAAATGACCTCCTCGGACGGCGACATGATCACCGCCGCCTTCAAACTCCTGGGCCTGGGGCCAGTGGTGGGCCTGCGCACCTGGGGCGGCGTCGTCGGCATGACGGGCCGGCACCGGCTCGGCGACGGCACGGTCATCACGGTGCCGATGAACGCCGCCTGGTTCGAGGGCTACGGCTGGGGCGTGGAGAACCACGGCGTCGAGCCGGACATCGAGGTGGAGCGCACCCCGCTGGACTGGGCCGAGGGCCGGCACCGGCAGCTGGACGACGCCGTGGAGATCGCCCTCGACCTGCTGGAACAGCATCCGCCGGTGGTCCCGCCGGACCACTCGCGCGTACCGGACCTCCGACGGCCGGAACTGCCGCCCCGGGACGGGGGCTGCCCGGCACCGGGAGCCTGACTCCGGCCGGGTTCAAGCCGGACACGGCGGCCGGTCCCCGGGGCGCTCGGTCACCGGCGCGCTCGGTCACCGGCGCCTCGGCCCCGGAGCGAGCGCCCGGTCACCCGCGCGCCG